>DASPHQ010000144.1:0-10224 GCA_035629595.1 Urbifossiella sp.
TCGAGTCCTACTCGGCGGACGCGGTCATCCTGGCCACGGGCGGCTACGGCAACGTGTACTACCTCGCGACGTACGCGAAGGGCTGCAACGTCACCGCGAACTACCGGGCCTACAAGCGGGGCGCGTTCTTCGCCAACCCGTGCTACACGCAGATCCACCCGACCTGCATCCCGGTCACCGGCGACCACCAGTTCAAGCTGACGCTGATGTCGGAATCGCTCCGCAACGACGGCCGCATCTGGGTGCCGAAGGCCGAGGCGGACGCCGGCAAGCACCCCGGCCAGATCGCCGAGGCGGACCGCGACTACTTCCTGGAGCGGAAGTACCCGAGCTACGGCAACCTGGCCCCGCGCGACATCGCCAGCCGGGCCGCGAAGGAGGCGTGCGACGCCGGCCGCGGCGTCGGCCCCGGCGGCCGCGGCGTCTATCTCGACTTCGGCGCCGCCATCGCCAAGCAGGGGAAGGACAAGATCGCCGACAAGTACGGCAACCTCTTCGAGATGTACGAGCGCATCACCGCCGAGAGCGGGTACGACCGGCCGATGCGCATTTATCCCGCCGTCCACTACACGATGGGCGGCCTGTGGGTGAACTACGAGCTGATGTCGAACGTGCCCGGCCTGTTCGTCGCGGGAGAGGCGAACTTCTCCGACCACGGGGCGAACCGGCTCGGGGCGTCGGCGCTGATGCAGGGGCTGGCCGACGGCTACTTCGTGCTGCCGTACACGCTGACGCACTGGCTCGCCGGCGAGAAGCCGGGGGCGCTCGCGGCCGACCACCCCGAGGTGCGGCGGACCGAGGCCGAGGCGACGGAGAAGATCAAGAAACTGCTGGCGATCAAGGGGAAGAAGACGGCGACCGACTTCCACCGCGAGTCGGGCAAGGTGATGTGGGAGAACGTGGGCATGGCCCGCACCCGCGAGAGCCTGACGACCGCGATCGGCCGCATCCAGGAACTCCGCGCCGAGTTCTGGCAAAATGTGACCGTGCCCGGCTCGGCCGGCGACCTGAACACGGCGCTGGAGCGGGCCAACCGCGTCGCCGACTACCTGGAGTTCGGCGAGCTGCTGGCCCGCGACGCGCTGGCGCGCGAGGAGAGCTGCGGCGGCCACTTCCGCCTCGAGTACCAGCAACTGGACGACGACGGCAAGCCGAACGGCGAGTGCGAGCGCGACGACGACCGCTTCCAGCACGTCGCCGCGTGGTCGTACGCCGGCCCCGACCAGGAGCCGGACCGGAACGTCGAGCCGCTGGTGTTCGAGGTCGCGAAGCCGACGAAGCGGAGCTACAAGTGACAGTTCCTCGTTTCGAGTTTCGAGTTTCAAGTTGAGCCGGCCCGGCTCAGCGGCTCGAAGGTCGAAACTCGAAACTCGAAACTCGAAACATGAAACTCACCCTGCACGTCTGGCGGCAGCAGAACCGGACCGCCCCCGGCCGGATGGTCACGTACCCGCTCGACGGGGTGAGCCCGGACATGTCGTTCCTCGAGATGCTCGACATCCTCAACGAGCAGCTCATCCTCAAGAACGAGGAGCCGGTCGCGTTCGACCAGGACTGCCGCGAGGGCATCTGCGGCTCGTGCGCCCTGATGATCAACGGCCAGGCGCACGGCCCCGAGCGCGCCACGACGGCGTGCCAGCTGCACATGCGCAGCTTCAACGACGGCGACACCATCACCATCGAGCCGTGGCGGGCGAAGGCGTTCCCGGTGGTGCGCGACCTGTGTACGGACCGCTCGGCGTTCGACCGGATCATCCAGGCCGGCGGGTTCGTGGGGGTGAACACCGGCGGCGCCCCGGACGGCAACTCGCTGCCGGTGGCGAAGGCGCAGCAGGAGCTGGCGATGGACGCGGCCGAGTGCATCGGCTGCGGGGCGTGCGTGGCGGCGTGCCCGAACGCGTCGGCGATGCTGTACACGGCGGCGAAGGTGAGCCACCTGGCGCACCTGCCGCAGGGGCAGGCGGAGCGGCACGAGCGGGTGCGGTCGATGGTCGCGGCGCACGACCGCGAGGGCTTCGGGCACTGCACGAACATCAACGAGTGCGAGGCGGCGTGCCCGAAGGAGATCAGCGTCGAGCACATCGCGCAGCTGAACCGCGACTACGTCGGCAGCACGCTCGCCGCCGCGGTGAAGTAGCAGCGGCGGCGTGGTACAATCCCGGCGTATCCGCCGCGGAGTTCGCCATGCCGTCGCCGTTCCCCGGAATGGACCCGTACCTCGAACACCCGGCTCTCTGGCCGGACGTTCACCACGAACTTATTTCGTCCATCCGCGAGCAGTTGAATCAGGTCATCCGACCGCGGTACGTCGCGCGGGTCGAGGAGCGGATGTACCTGACGGACGACGATGATCCGGCGCACGAGTTCGCCCGCATTCCGGATGTGAAGATCGAATCGACCCCGGGCTCCGGCGGCCCTCTGCCCGGGAGTGGGATCGCCATCGCGGAATCCGTGCTGATCCACCAGAGCGACCCGACGACGGAAAGTCGTGTCGAGGTGGTCGAAGTGGCGACGCGGGAGGTCGTCACGGTCATCGAACTCCTGAGCCCGGCGAACAAGACACCCGGGTCGGCCGGCCGCACCAGCTTCATGAAGAAGCGGGCCGAAGTGCTGGCGTCGCCGGCGAACTGGTTCGAGATCGACCTGCACCGGGCCGGCACCGGCCATCCGACGCGGCGGCGCTTTCCACGCCATGACTACCACGTTTACTCGTCGCCGGCGGCAATCCGGCCGGACGGGCGGGCGTGGCCGATCCGACTGGCCGACCCGCTCCCGGTGGTCGGCGTTCCGCTCCGCGCCCCGGACCCGGACGCCCCCCTCGATCTGGGCCGGGCGCTCGCCCTGGCCTACGACCGGGCCGCCTACGACGCCACCGTGAACTACGCCGCCGAGCCCATCCCGCCGCTCCCGCCGGACCTGGCGACCTGGGCCGACGAGGTGCTCAAGGCCGCGAAGCTCCGCTGACCCGCCGAGGCCGCCATGCCGTCCCCGTTCCCCGGAATGGACCCGTACCTCGAACACCCGGCCGGGTGGATGGGATTCCACAACAAGTTGATCGGCGAGATCGAAGGCGCGCTCAACGCGCAGCTCATGCCGGCGTACTACGCCGACAGCGAGGACCGGGTCTACATCTCGAACGAGTCCGACCCCGGACGCAAGGCGATCATTCCCGACATCAAGGTCGTGTACACCGGCCGGCCGGGCAAACGGAAGCCGACCGGCGGGAATCGGGCATCCGTCGGAGTCGCCGTCTGTGAGCCGGTCACCGTTACGACACTTCTCGACGACGAGATTCACGAACCGTACCTGACAGTGATCGAGCGGGCGTCGGGTCGGGTCGTCACGGTGATCGAGGTGCTCAGCCCCACGAACAAGACGGCTGGGTCGGTCGGCCGCGAGGCGTACACCGCGAAGAAGTCGATGGTCATGCGCTCGGACACGAACTGGGTCGAGATCGACCTGCTGCGCGACGGCGTGCCGGTGTTCGCCCGCGAGGGCTACCCGCCGTGCGAGTATCTCGTTCACGTCTCGAAGCGGTCGGGCCGGCCGAACGGGGTGGTCTGGCCGATCCGGTTGCAGCAGCGGCTGCCCGAAATCCTCATCCCGCTCAAGGGCGACGACCCCGACGCGAAGCTCGACCTGCAACCCCTCCTCGACGCCGTGTACGACCGCGGGCCGTACTCGGTCAAGTTGAAGTACAAGGCCGACCCGACGCCGCCGCTCCCGCCGGAGCTGGCGAAGTGGGCCGACGCGCTGCTCCGCAAGAAGAAGCTCCGGTGAGCGTCCCTCGCATCCCCGGCGGGCGGGCGTAAGCTATCCGTGTCCCGCCCGGCACCCGAGGCCCGCATGTTCGCACGCCGCGACTACGTCCGCGACTACATGATGATCCCCCCCGGCACCGGCGAGACCGGCGTCGCCAACATGATCGTCGAGATCCCCCGCGGCCGCCGCACCAAGTTCGAGGTGGACAAGGCCACCGGCATGATCAAGATGGACCGCTACCTCTACTCGTCCACCATGTACCCCGGCGACTACGGGTTCATCCCCCAGACCCTCGCCGAGGACGGCGACCCGTCCGACATCCTCGTCATGGTCAACGAGCCCACCTTCAGCGGCTGCCTCATCGAGGCCCGCATCGTCGGCGTGTTCAAGATGCGCGACAAGGGGCAGAACGACTGGAAGCTGCTGGCCGTGCCGCACAAGGACCCGCTGTTCGGCGACATCCTCGCCCTCGACGACGTGCCCCACCACTTCCTCCGCGAGGTCGAACACTTTTTCAGCACGTACAAGGTGCTCGAAGGCGTCACGATCGAGCCGCTCGGGTGGGCCAACGCCGAGGAGGGGGCCGTGGAGGTGCGGGCGTCGATCGACCGGTTCCGCAAGACGCTCGGGAACTTTTAGCCCCACCCGCCCATCCCGCACGGCCGGCGCCACCCGGCCGGGATTCGCCCCGAACCGGCCGCAACCCGGCTTTCCGGTTTGCCCCGCAATCGACCGGGGTCCAAACTACGTCGTGGTAACAGGGACCGTGACCCGTCGGCCGACCGGCCGTTGCACGAGCTTCCGGAGGAAGTCATCATGTCCACCCCGCCCGCCCGGCGGCGCTCCGCCCTCGGCTTCGAGCGCCTCGAAACCCGCGAAGTACCGTCGTTCTCCCCGTTCCAGAACCCGGGCGGCCTGAGCATCGCCGTCGGCGACGTGTTCCCCGAGGTGGCGATCGGGGCCGTCGAGAACGAAATCGTCGTCGGGTCCGGCAAGGGGGAGCAGCCGTACGTCCGCGTGTACACCCCGGCCGGCGTCCTGGAGGCCGAGTTCTTGGCCTACGAGGCGTCGTTCACCGGCGGCGTGAACGTGGCACTCGCGGACGTGGTGATCGGCGACCAGTTCCAGGAAATCATCACCGGACCCGGGTTCGGCGGCGGGCCGGTGGTGAAGGTGTTCAACCCGAACAACCGGATCCTCCTCCGGTCGTACGTGGCGTTCGAGCCGTCCTTCCGCGGCGGCGTGAACGTCGCCGGCGGGCAGCTGAACCTCGCCACCGCGACCGAGGAAATCGTCGCCGCGGCCGGGTTCGGCGGCGGGCCGGTCGTCCGCGTGTTCAACGAGAACGGGTCGGCGTTCTCGTCGTTCTTCGCCTACGAGTCGAGCTTCCGCAACGGGGTGAACGTCGCCGTCGGCGACATCCTGAGCACGGCCGGCGGCGCGAACTCCGGGGAGGAGATCGCCACCGGGCCGGGGGAGAGCGGGGCGCCGCTGCTGAAGGTGTTCGGCGGCACCGGCGACCTGCGGCGGTCGTACTTCGCGTTCGACCAGGCGGACCGCAACGGGCTGGTGGTCGCGGTCGGGAACACCGAGAACGCCCTGTCCAACGAGATCTTCGCGGCCGCGCAGTTCACGCCGCTGACGGTCGCCCCGCGCATCCGGTCGTTCAACGGGAACAGCTCCGGCCAGATCGAGTCGGACTTCAGCCCGTACCCGGCCGGGTTCACCCGGTACATCAACTTCGCGGCCGGCGAGGTGAACCCGTTCTTCACCATCGGAACGCCGTTCGTGAACAACAACGCCGGCGACCTGAGCGTCGTCTCCGGCGAGGGGCCGACGAGCCAGCAGCCGCGGGTCTTCTTCGGCCTCACCGGGTCGGCCGCCGGGAACAACGGCCCGTGACCCCCGACCCGCTCCCGCCCGCGCCCGGGGGAAGTTCCTCCCGGGCGTCGGCGTTTCCCGAGTACCGCCGCGACCCGGTCACCGGCCGGTGGGCGATCGTGGCCCCGGGCCGGGCGCTGCGGCCGAGCACGCCGCACCCCGCGACGCCGAACCCGGACCCACCGGCCGACTGCCCTTTCTGCCCCGGCAACGAACACGACACGCCCGGTGAGCTGTTCGCCGACCGCGACCCCGGCACCGTCCCGAACGGCCCCGGGTGGCGGCTGCGCGTCGTTCCCAACCGCTACCCGGCCGTCGAACCCGACGCGCCGGCGGTCGGGCGGCACGAGGTCGTCATCGCCTGCCCGGAACACGTCGTGCGCGCGGCCGAGCTGCCGGGCGGGGCGTACCGGGGTCTGTTCCGGGCGTATCGCGAGCGCATCGCCGCCCACGCGGCCGACCCGCGGCTGGCGTACACGCTGGCGTTCAAGAACGTCGGCGCCGCCGCGGGGGCGTCGCTGGCGCACGCCCACGCGCAGCTCGTCGCCACGCCGTTCGTGCCGCCGATCGTGCAGGACGAAATCGACGCGGCCGCAGCCCACCACAGCCGCACGGGACGGTGCGTGTTCTGCGACCTGATCGCCGACGAGCTCCGCGGGCCGCGCGTGGTGTGCGAGACGGCCGGGTTCGTGGCCGTGACGGCATTCGCCCCGCGGTTCGCCTACGAAGTCTGGGTGCTGCCGAAGGCACACGCCGCCCGCTTCGAGACGACCGGCGACGTGGACGAACTCGCCGGCGTGGTGCGGCGCGTGGTCGCGGCGCAGGACGCGGTGCTCGGCCCGGTCGCGTTCAACTGGGTGCTGCACACGGCGCCGCTGCGGTCGGCCGAGCTGCCGCACTACCACTGGCACCTGGAAGTGCTGCCGCGCACGGCCACACCGGCCGGGTTCGAGTGGGGCGGCGGCTGCTTCGTCACGGCCGTGGCGCCGGAGGACGCGGCGGAGCAGTTGCGCGCGAAGGTGTAGACGGTGCGAAGCCCGGGGACGGCCGTCCCCGGGCTTTCTCGTAAATCGATCCTATGCGCATCGGCATCTTCGGCGGCACGTTCGACCCCGTTCACATGGGGCACCTCATCCTCGCCGAGCAGTGCCGCGACCAGGCCGGGCTCGACGAGGTGTGGTTCCTGCCGAGCTACCACCCGCCGCACAAGGCCGCGGCCGCGGTCACGCGCTTCGAACACCGCTGCGACATGCTCGAACTCGCCGTCGCCGGCCACCCGGCCTTCCGCATCGATCGCATCGAGAAGGAACTGCCGCCGCCGAGCTACACCGCCGAATCCCTCGCCGAACTCCACCGCCGCCACCCCGCCGCCGACTTCTCACTGCTGATGGGCTCGGACAGCCTCCCCGACCTGCCGGGGTGGTACGAGCCGCGGCGCGTCGTCGAACTCGCCAGCCTTATCGTCGTGCCTCGGCCCGGCGTCATGCTCTGGACCGCCGACCGACTCGCGAAAGCGCTCGACCTCCCCACCGACGCAGTCCGGCTGCGCTACGTCGCCTGCCCGATGATCGAGATCGCCAGCCGCGAACTGCGGCGGGCCGTCGCAGACGGCATGAGCGTCCGATATCTCGTGCCGCGGGCGGTCGAAGAGTACCTCCGCGACCGAAAGCTGTACAACCGCTGACCATCGGGGCGAAATAATTGTTTCCGCCGCACCCCCCACCGGGTTGCGGAAACATGTCGCGCGGTTAAATCGACGGGCGTTCGCGTATGCCGCTGGCCGACACCCACGTCCACCTCCTCGCCGGCCTCGACGACGGACCCGCCACGCCGGCCGAAGCGGTCGCCATGTGTCGATTTCTGGTCAGCGAAGGGGCCGGGTTCGCCACCGCACTCGCCCACCAGAACGAGGATTACCCCGACAACACGCCGGACCGCCTGCGGGCGGCGGCGGCGGCGCTCGCGGCCGAGCTCGGTCGCAAGAAGGTGAAGCTGTCGGTGCATCCGACCGGCGAGGTGATGCTCGGCCCGGACACGCTCGCCGACTGGCACGCGGGTCGGCTCCTGACGGTGGGCGACACCGGGGCGTACCTGTTGGTGGAGATGCCGCACCGCGACTTCGTCGACGTGCTGCCGCTGGCAACTGCCGTGGCGCCGACGCGGCTGGTGATTGCGCACGCGGAGCGGTATCCGCCGCTGCTGTTCGACGCGGCGCGGGCGGCGGCGTGGGTGAAGGCGGGGTGCCTGTTGCAGGTGACGGCCGCGGCGCTGGCTGACCCGTGGGACGACGACATGGACCGCGGGCTGCGCCAATGGGCCGACGCCGGGATGATTCACGTCATCGGCTCGGACGGCCACGGCATCGACCGGCGTCGGCCGCTGCTCGCGGAGGGGTATCGGGCGCTGCGGGGGCTGGCGGGGCGTGCGGCGGCGCGGCGGGCCGGCGAGGAGTGGGGTGCCGCGGTGCTGCGCGGGGCGGCGCTGCCGGTGCCGATGCCGGCGGTGCGGCGGTCGTGGTTCGCGCGGGTTCTAGGGCGTTAAAAGCCGTCGGGGAGATTGATCTCGGAGCCGGCCCCGTCAGGGGTCGGAGCGTCCGCAGTGCGTGCGGCTCCGACCCCTGACGGGGCCGGCTCCGGGAGCTCCTGAGCGCCTCCGAATTCCTGGCACACCCACACCGCCAGCGGGTTCGGCTGCCGCTCCGTGACGTACCGCACAGCCGCGGCGACGGCCCTCTCGTCCGGCTACCGCTGTCTCGACCCACTCTTGGTCCACCACGTCTCCGACGCCGGTTTACCGAACCGCTGCGACAGCGCTCGGCTGGCGTAGGACTTGAAATCGCCCAGCAGGTTCTCGGACCGTACCGCGTCGGCGGCGCGCACGATCAGGTGGAAGTGGTTGAACATCACCGAGGCCGCCAGGAGTTCCCAGCCGCGGAATGCCGCTGTCTCGCGGAACTGTCCGACGACCACGACCGCGTGCCCGGCCGACAGCAAGACGGGCGGGCCGTTCATCCGGTCGCGGGCGCTTTGCTCCAACTCCGGGACCGGTCGTGTTCGATCCGCACGACGGTCGGGGCGTCGTCGGGCCGGGTGTCACGAACGGACGTGACCGACCCGCGCCGGTCGCCGGGGAGCCAGGTGCCGTACGTCGTGCTCGTGAGGAGCCAGGTGAGCATCGACAATGCCTCCTGAGCCGGCCGCGTCAGCGGTCGGAGCGATCGAGATTAGAGCTCCTTGCGAAGTCGCCGTCAAGCCTCCAACCGCTGACGCGACTGGTTCGGGAAGGTCTCCGACCGCTGACGCGGCCGGCTCAGTCACCGAGTCGAACTGCGTCCGTAGAATCACCCTACCGCCCGCCTCTCCCGACCCCCGCCCGCGCCGCCGCCCGCGGCCGCGGCGCGGCCGTGGAGTACCCCCTGTGGTCAGCCGCGAAGAACTCGTCGTCAAATCGCTCGGCCCGTGCCGGGTCGAGTCGCCGATGCTCCACCTGCTCAAGCGGCGGGAGCGCAGCTACTACAACGTCGACCCCACCGACCGCGTCCTGTTCGACGACACCGCCTCCGCCCTCGCCCGCCGCGGCAGCTCGCCCGACGACATCCCCGGGTTCGAACCCGCCGGGCCGCGACCCGAAATCTACTTCGACCCGTCCAAAACCCACGCCGGCATCGTCACCTGCGGCGGCCTCTGCCCCGGGTTCAACGACGTGATCCGGGCGCTCGTGATGGAACTCCACTTCCTCTACGGCGTCCGCCGCATCAGCGGCTTCTGCAACGGCTACCAGGGGTTCATCCCCAAGTACAAGCGGCCGGTCGTCGACCTGACGCCGCAGTCGGTCAGCCAGATCAACGAGGCCGGCGGCACCATCCTCGGCACGTCCCGCGGCGAGCAGAACGCCGGCGACATCGTGGACTGCCTGGAGCGCATGGGGGTGAACGTCCTGTTCGTGGTCGGCGGCGACGGCACCCTTCGCGGGGCCCAGGCCATCTGCCGCGAGGTCGAGACCCGGGGGAAGAAGATCGCCGTCGTCGGCATTCCCAAGACGATCGACAACGACATCAGCTTCATCGACCAGAGCTTCGGCTTCCAGACGGCGTTCTCCGTGGCCGCGGACTCGATCCACTCGGCACACGCGGAGGCGAAGGCGTCGCCGAACGGCATCGGCCTGGTGAAATTGATGGGCCGGCACTCGGGGTTCATCGCCTGCTACGCCGCGCTCGCCCGGAACGACGCCAACTTCGTGCTCATCCCCGAGGTACCGTTCCGGCTCGACGGCGAGGCCGGGTTCCTGGCCGTGCTACGGCATCGTGTGCAGCGGACCGGGCACGCGGTCGTGGTGGTGGCCGAGGGGGCCGGGCAGGAGCTGATGGAGAGCGCGACGGGGGCCGACGCCTCCGGGAACGCGAAGCTCGGGGACGTCGGCGTGTTCCTGCGGAAGCGGATCACCGAGGACTTCGCGGCGGCGAACCTGGAATTGAACCTGAAGTACATCGACCCGAGCTATTCGATTCGGAGCGTGAAGGCGAACTCGTTCGACGCCGTGTACTGCCTGCGGCTGGCGCACAACGCGGTCCACGCGGCGATG
>DASPHQ010000145.1:0-2336 GCA_035629595.1 Urbifossiella sp.
AGCCCTTGCGGAACGTCTCGCCGTCCGGCGCGAACACCTTGACGTTGAACTGCTTCCGGATCGGCATGTCAGGAGGCGACGACGGTCCCCGTCGAGAGGGAAATGATGAGGATCTTCCCGGCTCCGCCCGCGCCACCGTCGCCCGAGCTGGGGTTGTCCCCCCCCGAGCCGCCCGAAGCGGTCAGCGTAACGCCGCCGTTCGTGACGGACCCGGCGACGAGGATGAGGGCCGTTCCGCCCCCGCCGCCACCGCCGGCTCCCCCGTACTGACCACCGCTCGTGGACCCGGCCGAGCCGTTCGCGCCGGCGACCGAGATCGCGGACGAGGCACCGAGCGTCAGGTTGCCGCCGACGAACATGACCAGGGCACCGCCGCCGTTCCCGCCGTTTCCCCCGGCGATGTTCGCGCTACTGGCGCGACCGCGGCCGCCGCCGGAGCCCCCGGCCCCGCACGCCACCCCGCGGTGAAGCGAGGTGAGGAGGGCGAGGTGCGCGGGACTGATCGTCGAGGTTGGTGCCGCTCCGCCCGCCGGGGAAGAGCCGCCGGTGCCGTTACTCCCCGCCGTGCCGACGGCCAGCAGGCTGCTACCACCCGCACCGCCCGCGCCGTCGCCGTCCGCGCTCGAGTTTCCCGCCCCGCCGCTCCCTGCGGCCACCGTGAACCCCGCCACGCGCGAGCCCCCGGCGGTCCCCGCCGTGCCGGTCGTCGTACTGCTGCCCGCACCGCCCGGTCCGCCGTCGCCGGCCAGGTCGATGGTGCCGTTGAGGGTCACGTTATTCGTGGTTTTGATGACGAGCGGGGCGTTCGCCGAGTTGACGCCCAGCACCTGGGAGGCGTTGATCGTGAGGGTCGTGTACTCGAATTCCGTCGTCGGGTTGAGGTCCTCGCTGGCGGAGACCGTCTTCGCCCCGTCCGACCCGTCGCCGTAGAAGCCGATGCTGTCGGTGCCGGCCTTCGCGTCCAGTCGCGTGTCGATCTCCGTGAACAGCCCTTCGGCCGTCGTGGCGGTGTAGTTGCCCGCCGCGTCCTCCACGCCGACGAGCGAGGCACCCTTGGCGTTTGTCGTGGACGCGAGGTCGCTGACGAGGGTGGCGAGGGCGGTGACGTCCGTGTTCACCTGCACGCCCAGGGCGCCGAGCACGTCCTTCAGCCGCTCCACGATGGGAGAGGTGACCAACAGGTACACGTGGTCGTCGGCCGAGAAGGCGTTGGCGACCGTCCCGTTATAGCCCCGGCCGCCGGTCGCGACGGTCAGGGTGTCGGCGGACCGCGCGGTGACGAGGGCCTGCTCGAATTCGTCGATCTCCCCGTCGGCGTCGAGGACCGCGAAGGTGGCCACGAACGCGTCGACGGCCCAGACGTCGCTGTTCTGCCACGTGTTGTCACTCCCACCGAGGAGGCGTGTCGTGGTGACGCTGTCCGTCGCCACGGCCGTGATGACCGCCACACTGCCGTCCGTCTTGTTCCAGATCCACTTCCCGATCGCCGCGGACCCGCCGATCGCGGCGGAGATGCCCGTGGAGTTGAGCGTCGTGCTGCTGCCGAGGGACGTCGCCGAGCCGGTGTACGGCTGCGGGAAGTTGGCCCCCTGGCCGGACTGCAGTGGGATGGACAGGACCGAGGCGTTGATGCCCGATTGCAGACGCCCCTCGGCGTTGTCTTTCGTGGCGAAGGCGACGGGCGTGGCGGGCATGCGGGGCGGGGGTACGGCCCCAGTCTATCACAGGTAGGTCCGGCGGAACTTGTACGTGGCGTAGGCCGCGAAGGACGAGCCGGGCACCGTGGCGGAGAGCAGGTTCGCGCCCACGTCGAGCGTCGGGAAGGCCCCGGAGTAGTCCACGACGGTGTCGTTCAGTGTGACCTGCTTCTGCTCGCCGTCGAACACCAGGATGTCGCCGGCCGCAAGGCTTCCGGTGTACGTGATCGACTCCCCCGTGGTGGCGTTCAGGAGGGTCGCCCCGGCCACCGCCGAGGCGGCCGTGAAATTCAGCGTTACGACCGGCTGGGCGAAGTAGGTGCCGTCGTTGACCACGGACTGCACGGTCGGGGAGGTCGTGAGCGCGAGCGACGTGCTCGTGTACCCGCGGGCCTTCCCGAAGGGGGTCAGGCAGCGGAACCGGATGACAAACGGGCAGATCGTGAGGTGGTACCGCTCCCGCCCGGCGAACATCTCGTCGAAGTTGTCCACCGTCGCCAGGAACCGCTTCACCGTCCCGGCGGCGTCGGTGACGTCCAGCTCCCCCCGCGGCGTGCGGAGCGTCCTGCGGATCGTATCCAGGTACGCGTCCAGCAGCGCGGCGCTGGTGTGCTTGACGTACCCGATCAGCTCCAGCGT
>DASPHQ010000146.1:0-3842 GCA_035629595.1 Urbifossiella sp.
ACCCCCGATACCCCGGCGCGAACCCCGTCCCGAACGGCACCTCGGGAACGTCCTTCACCGGCCCCGCCACCAGCGCCGGGTTCAGCCGCAGCACCATCGACGTCTCCCACTCGCAGGCGTGTCCCATCTGCGTCTGCACCAGCCCCGGAATCGTCGGCGTCCCGGCCGCGTCCCAGTAGGTGAGCGACAGCAGCAGCAGCTCGCGGTTCGACCGGTGGTCCTGACGCAGCTCGAACAGCGCCTGCTGGAGCGGGCCGGTGTTGCCGCCGTGGCCGTTCACGAACACCACCCGCGTGAACCCGTGCGCGACGAAGTTGTTCGCCAGGTTCTTGAGCAGGTCGAGGTACACCCGCGGCGACGCGGACAGGGTGCCGGGGAAGTCGCAGTGGTGGTGCGAGTTGCCGAGCCACTGCAGCGGCGCGAACAGGCACCGCCCCGCGGTCGGCGTCAGCTTCACCCGGCGGACGACTTCGCCGAGCAGGAGCGAGTCGGTGAACACCGGCATGTGCCGGCCGTGCTGCTCCAGGGCGGCGACGGGGAACACGACCGGGGTGGCGCGCGGCAGCGCGGCGACGGCGGGCCAGGGGAGGTCGGCCAGTTCCATGAGGTGCGTCTCGGGGGGCGGGATCGGGTCAGTGTACCGGGTCGCGGCGGGCCGAACCCGGTAGAATCTCCGAGTACCGACCACACCGGAGCGACGACGATGGGCGACCGCGAGAAGCGCCTCGAAGCCGCGGGCTACCCGCTCGAGCGCGGGCCGAAGGAGGGGCCGGTCATCGACCTGCTGGCCGTCCTCGGCCGGACGCTGTACGCCTCGGGGCAGGTGCCCTACGACGCCGGCGTGCTCACCAGCAAGGGGAAGGTGCCGTCCGAGGTGTCGGTCGAGGACGCGACGAAGGCGGCGGCGCTGTGCGCGGCGAACGTGCTGCGCGCCGTCGTGACGAAGCTCGGGTCGCTGGACCGCATCGTGCGGGTGGTGCGGGTGACGGGGTACGTCAACGCCGACCCGGACTTCGCGGACTGTCACGTGGTGATCAACGGGGCGACGAACCTGTTGAAGGAGGTGTTCGGCCCCGAGCTCGGCCGGCACGCCCGCACGGCGCTGGGCATGGGCCAGCTGCCGCTCGGCACCAGCGTCGAGGTGGAAGCGATCTTCGAGCTGGCGGAGTAGGTCGGGTTGGATTGGGGCTGGTAGCCGCGGGCTTCAGCCCGCGCTTCGTCGGCGGTGTCCGTGGGGTGTCACTCCCCCGTGCTCCGCCGCAGGTGGGCGCGGGCTGAAGCCCGCGGCTACCGGGTTAATTGTCACGCGCTTCGGAGCCGACCGATGTCCTTCTACCACTCCCGCCGCGACTTCCTCGCCCGCGCCGGCGGCGGCCTCGGCCTCCTCGCGCTCGCCGACCTGCTCCACGCCCAGGACGCCCCGCGCGACCCGCTGGCGCCGCGGCCGAGCCACTTCCCCGCGAAGACCAAGAGCGTCATCTGGCTGTTCATGAACGGCGGGCCGAGCCAGGTGGACACCTGGGACTACAAGCCCGAACTCGAGCGCCGCCACGGCCAGGCGCTGCCGAACTTCGACAACGCCACCGGCTTCTTCGCCAACCAGGTCGGGCCGCTGATGAAGTCGCCGTTCAAGTTCGACCGCCACGGCCAGAGCGGCAAGTGGGTCAGCGAGCTGTTCCCGAAGATGAGCCGGCACGTCGACAAGTTGGCGTTCCTCCACTCGCTGTGGACCGACTCGAACAACCACTCGCCGGCGCTGTTCAAGGTGAACACCGGCATGGGCCGCATGGGCTTCCCGTGCGTCGGCAGCTGGGTCACGTACGGCCTCGGCGCCGAGAGCCGCAGCCTGCCGGCGTTCTGCGTGATGTACGACACCCTCGGCCGCGGCGTGCCGAAGGGGCACAGCCAGAACTGGGGCGCCGGCTTCCTCCCGACCGTGTACCAGGGCACCGCCTTCGCCCCGCAGGGGCAGCCGATCGACAACCTGACGCGCCCCGCCGACCTCCCGGCCGACCGCCAGCGGGCGCAGCTCGATTTGCTGGCGCGTCTCAACCGCGGCGCCGCGGAGCGGCACCCGGCGGAGGCGGATTTGGCGGCGCGAATCGAGTCGTTCGAGCTGGCGTACCGGATGCAGTCGGCCGCGCCGGAGGCGCTCGACATCGACCGCGAGACGGCCGAGACGAAGAGCCTGTACGGCCTCGACGTGCCGAAGTCGGCGCACTTCGCCCGGCAGTGCATCACGGCGCGTCGGCTGGTGGAGCGCGGCGTGCGGTTCGTGCAGATTTACTCGGGCGGCATGGAGAACGAGCGGTCGTGGGACGGCCACGTGGACATCGCCGGCAACCACAGGGGGTTCGCGGCCGAGACGGACCAGCCGATCGCGGCGCTGTTGGAGGACCTGTCGCGGCGGGGGTTGTTGGACAGCACGCTGGTGATCTGGGGCGGCGAGTTCGGCCGGCTGCCGGTGACGCAGACGGGTCCGAACCCGGGCCGCGACCACAACCCGCACGCGATGACGTACTGGCTGGCCGGCGGCGGCGTGAAGGGCGGCGTCAGCCACGGCGCGACGGACGAGGTGGGCTTCCGGGCGGTCGAGAACCGGGTGAGCATCAACGACCTGCACGCGACGGTGCTGCACCTGCTGGGGCTGGACCACAAGCGGCTGACGTACAAGTACAACGGCCGCGACTTCCGCCTGACCGACGTGGCCGGGAACGTGGTCCGCGAGGTGCTGGCGTAATCCTCGTCCCAGGGACGGGGTGTATTGTGTCTACGCCTCCCCCCCCGGGGGGTCAGTAGAAGCAATGAGTCGGCTTGACAAATGAGTGTCGGAGCGACGCCACCCGTGGGGCGGCCGGAAATCGGCCCCGCCTCACGCGGCGACTTCCACGCTCATCTCCACCGCGCCCGACAGCGCCCGCGCCAACTCTACCCGCCCCAACTCCTCCGCCTGCGCCAGCAGGTCCGCGGCCGGCGCCTGTGTCTCCGCCGCTAGCCGCGTCAGCGCGTCGGCCACGCGGCCGACGCGGGCGGCGGCTTCACCGTCGATCAGCTTCGGGAACAGCCGTAGTACGAGCCGGGTTGGCTCCTCGACGCTGCGGTCGCGGTCGAACACCATGCCGTGCCCGCCCTCCGCCTGCTCCAGCTTGCTCACCTCGGCGGTCAGCAGCGCCGCGATCAGCGGCAGCGCCCGCTCGTCCGACCCGGGCTGCCGGCGCAGCGTGATGTACAGGATCGGCGGCCGCGGGAACGTCACCACCGTCGGCGTCACAGGGTTGCTCAGCCGCACGAACGGCTTCGCCGCCGCGGAGTCGCCGCCGACGAACGTCACCACCGTCGGTGTCACCGGGTTGCTCAGCCGCTTCCAGCGCGGCGGGTCGGGCTTCGGGTCGCTCACGGTCCACCTCCGCCGGCCTCGGCCCGGACGACCCGGAGCTTCGCCGGCCGCGTGGCGTTCGGCCGGTCGCTCATCGACGCGTGGCCGCACATCACATGGAAATTGTAAACCCCCGGCGCGTCGAACACCAGATCGCGGATCACGAAGACGTGCTCGAACGGCTTCACCGGGTAGTACCGGCTCCCGAACGTCACCCGCAGCGGCTCCGCCGTCAGGTGCCGGATCACGACGTCGTTCGTGTCGTTCCGCACCTCGACGGTGAAGTCGAACGAGCCGTGGGCGTCCTCGTCCGTCATCTGGACGTAGAGGGCGAACTCCGGGGCGGGGAGCTTGCCGGACCCGTCCGCCGGGGCGAGGACCGTGTGCAGCGGTTCGTTGAGGCTGAACGGCTGGTTCTGGCCGTCGTAGCCGACGTACGAGCACAGGACGAGGAGGTCGAGCGTCG
>DASPHQ010000147.1:0-4180 GCA_035629595.1 Urbifossiella sp.
CCCGACTCGCCGGCCGCGGCGAAGTTCAAGGCGCTCGGCGAGAACGGCCGGTGGGTGGTGACGCACGTGAACGGCACCTCGGTGTCAACCCCGGCGGCGTTCTACGCCGCTGCCCGCGATCAGGCGACCGTGCGGCTGACGGTGCTCGACACGGCCGACCGTGCCGCCCAGCCGCGGACCGTGACGCTGCCGTGAGGCCGCAACCGTCCTTGCGGCGGCGGCCGTCCGACCGGTAGAACTGTTAGAGTCTCCCCAAACTTCCATCGGAGTACCGCCGCGATGACGGCGCGGTTCACAGTCCTCGCCAGCGGCAGCAGCGGCAACGCCGCCCTCCTCGAAGTGGACGGCTTCGGTCTCCTCATCGACTGTGGCCTCCACTCGCGCTTCCTGTCTGCCCGGCTCGCGGCGATCGGTCGAAAGTGGGACCACGTTCACGCCGCCGTCCTCACCCACACCCACGGCGACCACTGGAAAGACACCTGCATCGCCGACTTCCGCAGCCGCAAGATCCCGCTTCACGCCCACCCCAGACACCTGAACCACCTGACCACCGCTTCCCAGTCGTTCGGTCCGCTGAAGGCCGCGGGCTTCGCCCGCTCCTACGCGGACGGCGAACCGTTCGTCATCGCCCCGGGGCTGACCGCGACGCCGGTGTGGGTGTCGCACGACTCCGACCCGACGTTCGCGTTCCGCTTCGACTACGCGGACGGCGACGGCGTGGCGTGGTCGGTCGGGTACGCCTCGGACCTGGGCGTGGCGTCGGCCGAGCTGGTGGCGGCGTTCGCCGGCGTGGACGTGCTGGCGGTCGAGTACAACCACTGCGAGCGGATGGAGCGGGCGAGCACGCGACCGGCGTTCCTGGTGAAGCGGGTGCTCGGCGACGAGGGGCACCTGTCGAACCGGCAGGCGGCCGACTTCACCCGCGCCGTCGCCGCCCAGTCCGGTCCCGGCTTCCCGTCGCACCTCGTTCAGCTCCACCTGAGCCGCGACTGCAACCACCCGTTCCTTGCCGAGGCCGCTGGCCGCAACGCCCTCGCCGACCTGAACCCGTCGGCGGTGGTGCTGACCGCGAAGCAGGACGCCCCCGCACGGTCGGTCGCGCTGGCGCGCCGGCCGGACGCCGCGACCCGGCGTGCGGCGCGGGCGGATGCACCGGCAGTGGTCCCGTTCACCGCGCGGCCCGTCACGACGCGTCCCGTGTTGCCCGGCTTTGAGGTGGCGTGAACCGACCGGTCGTACCGGTCGTGACGGCTCGACCCGTTCTGACACCACTGTCTCCGCCCACCCTCTTCGCATCGACCGCTTCCGCCGGACCGACCGGCGCCGCCCGGCCGAAACTCCCTTCCGTCACGCACCCCCCGAAGGGTGCGGTCCGCACGGAGGCGGCGTTATGAAGCGGCTCGCAGTTTTGACCCTCACGGCAGCGGTGATGTGGGGGGGTTCCGCCGCCTGGGCCGCGGACCCGCTGCCGCTGCCGACCGGGTTCGCCCCCACGGCCCCGCGGGTGCCTGCCCCGATGCTGCGGAACGGCGCCGTCGTTCCCGCGACCTCGGCGCCGGCGGTCGGGCCGGTGCAGACGGTCGGCTTCCGGGCGCCGGGGTCGGTGCCGGCAAGCGACTGGACGCGTGGCGCGAACGTGTGGTGTACGGACTGCGCCCCCGCGGTGCGACACCCGCTGCCGCCGGCGCCGGTGTCGTGCGCCACGGGCGCGTGCGCCGGCGGGCACGACGGCAGCTGCTGGGAGAAGTTCAAGGGGTGGCTGTGCTTCCGCCAGACGCCGATCCATCTGGGGCTGACGCCGACGCCGCGGATCACGCCGCAGTACACGTACTTCCCGTGTACGGAAGGGGCCGGCTACGCCAGCGGCAACTGCGGCCCCGGCGGCTGCTCCACCGGCCACCCGCGGCTCGGCGGTCTGGTCGGCGGCCGCGGCTGCACGACCTGCCCGACGCCGGGTGAGTCGGTGATGCCCGGCTTCCGCTTCGCCAACCCGTCCGTCGGAGGTCCGGCCCCGCACCCGGTCGCGGCGCCGGCGAGTGAGGTGCTGCAAACCGGCTTCCGCCGCCCGACACAGCCGTCGCCGGCGGTGCCGTACCGACCGGCGTCGCGGTAGGGATCGCGGCTGACGGCGAGCCGGGGGCTCACACACCCGGCTCGCCTTGATCCCTGGGGTTCAACGCGGCATCCGCACCAGCGACGGCCACTCGCGCTCCCAGTACTCGCGGCTGTACTCGCCGGACCGGGCGGTGAAGCCGCCGGGCTTGTCCTTCAGGGCGGCGAACACCTCGCGCATCCGCGCCTCGACCGTCAGCCGCCCCTCGTCGTTGTTCAGCCCCAGGTAGGCGTGGTACATCATGCTCAGCACGATGAGTTCCTCCACCTTCCCGGCATACTCGCGGAGGAGCGGTTCCGCGGTGCCCAGCACCTCGTACGGCTTGCGGAGCAGCACCTGGGCCAGCAGCACGCGGAGGTTCGCCTGCGTCCGCAGCCACGGGTCGCCGGCCGCGGGGCGGTTCGCCACCTTGCGGGCGTCCACCTCGGTCAGCACCTGCCGGAGCAGTTTCAGCGCCTCCTCGCCGGCACGCTCGGCGTCCGGGGCCGGCACCTTCGCCCGCGGGTCGATCCGCTGCAACAGCGCGGTGCCGAGAAGCAACCGCCCCTGCCCCGCCTCGGGGCCGTTCGGGTAGAGCCGCAACTGCGTCCGCAGCCGGGCCTCGGCCTTCTGGAAGTCGCGGCCGCGAATGGCCTCGTCGGCCAGCTCCACCAGCGCCTTCTCCTGGTACTCCTGTTCGGGGACCGAGACACGCTCGGCCGTGGCGATCTGCTCCAGGAGTTCGAGCCCGAGCGGCAGCTTCTTCGGGTCGCGGGAGTCGATCAGGTTGCGCGCGACCTTGTGCCGCACCGCCGTGGACGTGGGGCCGCCGGTCTCCAGCGCCCGCTTGAACGCCACCAGCGCGTCGGCCGGGCGGTTCGCGGCCAGCAGCCCGTCGGCGTACTCGGCCCAGATCGGACCGGACAGCTCGTCCGGCAGCTTCGGCGTCGCCGCGGCCTGCTTCAACAGCTCCAGACCGGCGGCGGGGTTGCCGGCCTTCCGCTGGAGGCTCGCGGCCAGGCGGAGCTGTTCGGCGCGGTACGGCTGGTCGGCCGGCAGCGCCGCAGCGACGGCCGAATACTCCGCGGCGGCGGCGGCGTGGCGGGCCTTGCCGTCGGCCCCGGCCTTCTCCAGCGCCGCGCCCCAGGCGGTCAGCACCTCCGCCTTCTTCTCGCGCTCCTTGCCGCCGAGCGCGACCGGGGCGTACGCCTCGGCCGCGGCGATCGCCTCCGGGAAGGCGCCGTCCGCGGTGAGCACCTGCACCGTCTGTTCGAACGTCGCCTGCACCTCGACCGCGGGGACGAGCCCGCCCTTGGCGGCCTTCGCGGCGACGGGCAGGTAGCCGGCCGCGGCCTTGCGGCGGGCCGGGTCGGGGTTCTTGAGCGTCAGCCCGACGAGCCGCACGGCCGCGGCCGGGCCTTCGGGGCCGGACGACTTCGCCGCCTCGTCCAGCAACTTCACGGCGTCGGCGTCGTCGGCCCTCACCCGGAGTCGGCACTCGGCGAGGTAGTACGCCGACATCGTCCGCAGCGCCGGCGGCAGGTCGGTCGCGGCGCGGGCGGCGTCCCACTCGCGGATCGCGCCGGCCCAGTCGTGTTCAGTCATGCGGATGCGCGCCAGCTGCGCCTTCGCCGACGGCAGCACGTCCGCCGGGGCTTCGGCGCCGATGGCGGTCAGCCACTGCTTCGCGCCGTCCGGGTCGCCGAGGGCCAGGTGAACCTCACTCAGCCGCAGCTTGGCGCGGGCCAGCGTCGCCGGCGGGGCGCCGAGGCCGGCGTTGGTGAGATAGCTGGTGAACCCGGCCTTCGCGGCCTTCAGGTCGGGCGGCGTCATGCGCAGGCTCAACTCGGCGGCCAGCCGCGGAGCGTCGCCGGGGTCCTCGCCGGTCGGCGGGCGCAACAGGAGGGTGCGAATCACCTCGAAGTCGGCCGGAGTGAACGAGGCGGGCAGGTCCGCGGCGAACGACTTGGCCCGGCGGAAGGAGAACTTCACCCGGTCGCCGTCCGCCAGCTTCGTCTCGTCGACGATGGTGAAGTGCTGCCGCGCGAGCATCCAGTGGCTGCGGGCGTCGGCGGCGTCCGCGGTAAT
>DASPHQ010000148.1:0-5222 GCA_035629595.1 Urbifossiella sp.
CCCCGCACGACAGCGTCAGCTTGGCGAGCGGCGTCTTCCCGTCCATGAGCGGCACGTCGATCCAGTACTCGCCGTCGGCCTTCTCCACCCCCGGCGGACACTGCTCGTTGAGGACGTTGATACACTCCAGGCCGCGGCTCGTGCGGAGCGTCGCCCCGTGGGCCTTGCCCGTGTCGTGGCAGAACACGAGCGGCTTCTTGTACTCGAAGCACTGCCACGCGTACCGGGCGCTCGGGTGTGCTCGCTCCAGCAGGACGACCTTCCCGGCGTCGAACTTCTCGCGGAACGCGGCGGCCGCGCTCCCGTACAGCCGGCGGCTCCGCAGCAGCAGTGGGTTGTCGTCGTCGATCTGGTAGAGGCGACCGCGCGCGTGCCCGAGGGCCTGCGTCGCCTCCATCGTGCCGTCGATCACTTCCTGCGTGTCGTTGGCCTTCTGCAGCCGCCGCAGCGCGTCGAACACGCGGTACAGGTGGGTGAAGATCTTGACGTGACACAGCACCCCGACCTGCTCGTCGCGGAAGTCCTTGATCCCGACGGCGAGGAACTCGACGCGGTACGTTGGGCCGGCGGTGATCCGCAGGTGGGCGACCTCGCGGGTTCCGCCCATGAGGGCGCTGCGGGTGGCCGGCTTGAACTTCTTGAACGCGTCCCCCGGGGCGTCCGACGTCAGCCACTCGGTGATCCGCCGGGCGTCCTCGGCCGCGTGCCAGCCGGCGGCCAGCGGGCGGCCATCGAGGGCCGCGTTGTACATGTCGACCGCCGGCCGGTTCGCGTACCGGATGCGGCCGAGGCGGTCCAGGATGGAGATCGGCTCGGGCTGCTGGTCGAGGGCCGACTCGAGGAGGTTCACCCGGCTGCTCTGCTCGACGGCCACCGCTAGGTGGCGGCCGAACCGCTCCAGGTCGTCGGCCTCCTCGTCGGTCGGGGCCACGCCGTCGGTCCGCTCGACGTGGAGGGTGCCGATGACCCCCCCCAGAGGGTTCAACAGCGGCACCACGGCCATCCCCCGCATCCCGACCTCCCGCGTCAACTCCTTGTTCGTCAGCGGCTCCGCCTCGGTGTCCGGGACCAGTTTCCGCCGGGCGTTCAGGACCACGTCCTGCTGCACGTCGCGGATCGGGTGGGACAGCCGGTACCGGGTCTGCCGGCGGACCCACTGGTTCGGGTCGTCCGACACTTCCACCACTCCCGCGATCCACTTCTCGGTGGGATCGACGAGGGAGAACATGACCCGCCGGTACCCCAGCTCCCGGAGCCCCGCGCCGGCCCGGTTGAGGGTCAATCCGACGTCCCGCACCTTGGTGCCGAGGTCGGCGAGGATGTCAGTCACGATGTCTGTGTACTTCTCCCGCACCCGCAGCCGCTCCCGGTCCCGCTCGGTCCGGCAGGCGTGCTCGTAGGCGGCGATGAAGTGCCCGAGGAGCTCCCGGGTGAGGGCCTTCCGCGCCTTCGACAGGTTCGTCCGCTCGTGCGGCCGGCCCACCACCACCGCCTCGTGCTCGGCCCGGGTGGCCGTCGGCAGGATGGCGGCGGCGAGGCAGTTCTCCTGCTCGGGGAGGAGCGTCAGCACCCCGGGGTCGAGGCGGCCGCCCCGGGGGAGGACCTTCGCGTCGTCCGGCGGGTCGGCCGGGTCGGCGCCCCCGAACGAGTGGAGCTTCCCGACCCGCCAGTGCGGGCCGCCGGCCCAGAACGTCACAGCCGAGTACCCGAGGACGTACAGGCACCCGTCCACGAACCGCCGTTTCACCGCGTCCGACCCGGCCACGGCCTCGTGGTACAGCGAGGTCGAGAGGGCCTTGATGACGTGATCCACGTCGGGGACGTCGTCCATGGTGACGGGGCGGACGCGGTTCGCGGGGGGGCGGGCGGCGGCCCGGCGGTAGTGCTCGAACGCCAGCTCCCACTCCCCGCGGCCGGCGTACATGTCGCCGAACCGCCGCGGCGAGTAGTAGGTCGTCACCAGCTCCCGCATCAGCTCGCCCGGCAGCCGGAGCACCCCGTCCCCGTCGCGGACGGCGATGCCGGCCAGCTCGAGCAGGTCGGGCGCGTTGTGCCGAACCCGGACCGGGTCGCCGGCGATTAGCCGCCCCAGCGTCGGCCACACCTCGGGGTTGTGGCCGATCGTCCGCATGATGTACTTGAAGTGGGCGTTGATCGGGAGCAGGGCCGCGGTCGGCTTCCGCGGCCACTCGTTCACCGAACACACGAGCGCGTCCGGCCCGCCCTGGGCCGCCCACATGTCGAACCGGGTCCACAGCTCCAGCCGCAGGAAGTACGGGTTCCCCCCCGTCCGCGCGTACAGCGCCCGGTAGACGTCCGCCACCGGCTCGCGGAAGTCGAGCCCGAGGGCGTCGATGTACCGCCCCGCGAACGCCGCGAACTCCGCCTCGTCGAACCCCCGCAGGACGAACTGGTGGGCGCAGTTGAACTCCGACTTCGCCCCGTGGACCAGGTCCCGCAGGTCGAACTCGCCGGTGAGCACGGCGACGAGCGCCTTCCGCTCAGTCCGCTCCCGGACCCCGCCGAGGAACTCCCGCGCCTCCTCGTGCGCGAGGGCGTCGATGTTGGCCGCCAGGAACACGACCGGGCCGTCCGCGGCCGCCGCCCGGTCGTCCGCCCACTTAAGGACGGCGGCGACCGTCGGCTCCAGGGTGTCCACCCCCGGGGCGTTCAGGTCGATGTCCTCGTCGTTCGGGTTCGGCCCCTCGTCGGCCTTCCGCTGGAGGAACCGGACGATGCCCACCCGCACCCCGACGGCGGTCAGCCGGTCCCGGAGGAGGCGGAACACGTACCGCTTGCCGATGTGCCGCGGGCCGAGCAGCACGACGCTCTCGCCGCGGAAGATCAGGTCGTCCAGCCGCTGCAGGAACGGGGCGCCGACCGACGTGTACTCGAAGTGCGCCATCACGCCCTCCCGCCGGCGAGGAGGCCGGCCTGCTCGGCGAACACCCGCAGCGCCTGGGACGACGCCCGGTACAGGCCGCCCTCCCACAGGAGGATGTTCCGGATGACCAGCTCGTCGCACGTCCGCCGGACCCACACCGGCGAGTTCGGCAGGCCGAGCCGGAGGGCCGCGGCGAGCACCTCGGCCGTCGTGTACCGCTGCAGCGGGGTGGCGAGTAGGGCGCACGCCAGGGTGCGGGCGTCGGCGTCGTCCAGTTCCAGCAGCGGGGCGAGGAAGTACTGCGAGAACGTCCCCGTCGACTCGACCGCGTGGACGTCCCCGATGTCCAGCTCGTCGAGCCGCCGCTCCACGCTCAACTCGACGAGGTTCTGGGCGTAGAACTGGATCAGGTGCGGCAGCCGGCCGGTCTGCTTCAGCACGTAGTCCACCAGCAGGCTGGGGTTGCGGATGTGGAGCCCGAGGTCGGCAAGCGGGTGGCAGAACAGCTCGCGCGCCGTCGCCGGCTCCAGCGGCTCCAGCAGGAGCACCCGCAGCCGCGCCGCCATCGGCGAGTCCGACTGGGTGGCGAACTTGAACAGGCCCCCCCGCCCGGCCATGATGAGCCGCACGTACCCGTCCTTGGCCGCCTGCCCGAGCTGGTCGAACGCCGGGCCGCTGCACACCTCGTCCGTCTCGTCCAGGATCAGCTCCAGCGGCCCCCCCAGCTGGTTGCGCCAGTAGCGCAGGAAGTCGATGAACCCGGACACGCGCAGGGTGTGGCCGCGGTACGTGTCGCTGATCTTGGTAGCGATGTGCCGGACGACGCTCTCGATGTCGAGTTTCGAGACCGAGTAGAAGTCGATCTCGAACGTCCGATCCACCCGCGGGTCGCGGCGGCGGCGGAGGTTCCAGTGGTGCCGCTTCAGCAGCGAACTCTTGCCGATCCGCCCGGGGCCGGGGATGGCGAAGCTGGTGGTGTCGTGCTCCAGCAGCTGCGCCAGCTCCCGCTCGCGGCCGAAGAAGGCGTTGCCGGTCGCCGGCTGGCAGATGTCGTACAGCGACAGGCGGCGACGGCCGATCTGCCCCCGCAGCATCTTCTTGAGCTGCCCGCCCGGGTCCAGGCCGGTGAGCAGCCCGCGGAAGGCGTCCGGGGCGACGACCAGCGCGTATCCTGGGGGGATGAACTGGTGGGCCTGCTCCAGCGCCCCGGGGGTGACGCAGAAGACGAACATCAACCCGCCGTCGCGGGTCTTGTAGAAATCGCGGACGGCGTCCGCCGCCGCCGCCCCGCTCCCGCCCAGGATCAGGCAGCGGGTCTGTTCGCCCAGGTTGCGGATGTAGATGCGGCTCAGGTCGAGGTCGAACCGGACGGCGGCCCCGGTCGCGGTGACCGCCGCCGTCACGCCCGCCGTCGTCGTGTGGAACAGGTCGCCGACGTACAGGGCCAGAGAGTGGGCGCTGTTGCCGTCCGGGCCGCTCGCCCGGCCGGCCGCGATCGCGTCGAGGATGCCCAGCGCGGAGTGCTGCGAGGGGCCGGCATTCATGGGCATCCTTCCTCCGGGGCCTCTGCCACGCGGTACCCATCGTGGAACGCGCCCTCGGCCGCGGCGAGCCGGGCCCGGGCGTCTGCGGCCCACTGGGCGGCCGCGCCGGAGAAGGCGTCGTCCCACCGGGTCGCGACCGCCGCGGCGTCCGCCGCCGCGGCCCGGAACCGGACGACGACCGGCACGTGCTCGCCCCCGAGCACGCCCGCGACCGTCAGCCGGAGGTGCCGCAGCGCCTGCGCCGGGTCGATCCGCAACGCCCAGGCGAGCCGGCCCCACCCCGCGGCGAAGTCGCGGCCGGTCGGGTCGGCGGCCTCGAGCCCCGCCCACCGGAGGACAGAGTCGAGCCGTACCCCGGACGCAGCGGCCAGGGTCTGGAGGTGATCGGCGACCGGGCGGAGCTCCGCGCCGGCGCCCGCGCCGGCCTGCCGGAGCCTCAGCACATCCAGCGTCAGGTCGGCGGTGGCGCGGCAGGCCGCGGCGAACGAGGGGCTGCCGTCGTCCGCGGCCGTCAGCTCGGCCGTCAGCCAGGTCGGGGGGTCGTCGGCGTGTGGGTGTTCTTCGCTCATGCGGGTATTACTCCGTCAAGGGGTCGCGGGCGACCGCCCTTCTCACCAGTGCGGGATGGCCGCTCAGGAGCCGCTCGAGTTCGGCCAGCGCCCGGTGGTGCCGGGTTCGGGCCGCCCCCTCCGACAGGTTCAGAACCGCGCCGATCTCGGCGAACGACAGGCCCTGTTCCAGATGACGCAGGCGGACGATGTCCCGGTCCAAGTCGGGGAGTCGTGCCACCGCCT
>DASPHQ010000149.1:0-4330 GCA_035629595.1 Urbifossiella sp.
ATCCAGGAGGTTTCGGCGCCGATGCACGACCGCATCGTCGCGGCGGAGATGGGCGGCAAAAACGCCGTGATCGTCTGCGACGACGCCCGGTTCGACGTGGCGGTGACGGCCGGGGTGCTGTCGGCGTTCAAGACGACGGGACAGCGCTGCGTGTCGGCGAGCCGGATTCTCGTGCAGGAATCGCTGATCGACCGCTACGCGGAGGCGTTCGTCGCCACCACCCGCCGGCTCCGCTTCGGCGCACCCCTCGACCCGTCGAACTTCGCCGGCCCGCTAGTGAACCCGGCCGCGGTCGAAAAGGTGCTCGGCTACAACCAGCTGGCCCGCAACGAGGGCGTGAATGTGCTGCTGGAAGGGGACCGCCCCGCCGGCGACGGCTGTTTCGTGCCGCCGTTCGCGTACCGCACCGGGCACGACCCGGCGATGCGCTGCACCCGCGAGGAGGTGTTCGGCCCGCACGTCGCGCTGATCCCCTTCCGCGACGACGACGAGGCCGTGCGGATCGCCAACGCGACGGACTACGGCCTGTCGCTGGCGGTGATCACGGAGAGCTACCGGCGGATGCGGCTGTTCCGCGACGAGTGCGACTACGGCATGGGCTACGTGAACCTGCCGTGCATCGGGGCAGAGGTGCATCTGCCGTTCGGCGGCGTGAAGCGGAGTGGCAACGGCCACCCGTCGGCCGCGGCGCTGGTGTCAGCGGTGACGCACCCGACGGCGTGGACGGTGAACCACGGCACCGACATCAAGATGGCCCAGGGACTGACGACGGCCATCGACGGGGGACCGGCATGAGTAGTGTTGCCGCTTGCGGCTTAGCGGCGTCCACACCGCTACGCCGCAAGCGGCGTAACCCGGCGCACTTGACACCCACTACCCCCGTCGGCATACCCCCGCGTTCGCACGGGGGTGCGAGGGGGGCGGGGCATGAACCGTGTCGTGGTTCTGGGTGTCGCGATTGTCGTCGGGTGTCAGGCGGCCCCGCAACTCGTCGAGCCGTTCCCCGAGCCGAGCCGCGCGAGTGGGTCGTGGGTGGTCGTCGAAGACCGCCGCCCCACGTGGGAGCGGGAGACGTTCAAGGGGCCGGTCGTCTCGTCGTACCGCTTCAGCAGCGTCCATCCGAACCCGTGGATCCGGCTTCAGAAGGCAACGGAGGCGATCGTCGCGGAGCTCCCCGAACGACCCGAGCGCGTGGACGTGGTGGTCACGTCGTTCCGGCTGGTGACGAAGGAGGCCGAGCCGGCGCCGCGGACCGAGGAGGGCGGCACCGTCCAGGTCGGCGGGCGGAGCGCCACCGGCCTCGGCGCCGGCCCGAACCGTACGGCCGACGCGGCGGCCTACGAGCTGTCTCGTTCGGCCGCGGCCAGCGGCGACCGGCAACTCGCCCAGCAGGCGGCCGGGGCGCTGGCGTTCCGGGGTCGTACACCCGCGGCCGGCGTGCAACTCGGGGAGGCGCCCGCGGTGGAGTTGCCCGAAGGCCCGCTCGACGGGCTCGCCGCCGGTGCCCACTGCAACATCCGCGGCGTGATCCGCCTCACGTACCCCGGCGGCCGCGACAAGGACGTGCCGTTCCATGTCCTCGCCGGCCGGCCGAACGAGACGGGCTCCCGCTACTGGGGCGAGACGCTGGAGCAGGCGACGCAGCTCGGTATCGTTCAGTACACCCGTCAGGTCCGCCAGGGGCTCGGGCTGCCCCCCGGCGAGTAGCCGCCCGTCCGGGAGGCCCACCGTGAGCACCACGTTCGCGTTCGACACGCTGACCGTCCCCGACATTCGCACGCCGCTCCCCGGTCCGAAGGCCGCGGCGCTGCTGGCGCGCGACGCCGAGTACGTGTCGCCGTCGTACACGCGCGTCTACCCGCTCGTGGTCGAGCGCGGCAGCGGCTGTGTCGTCGAGGACGTGGACGGCAACCGCTTCCTCGACTTCACCGCCGGCATCGCCGTGACCGCGACCGGGCACTGCCACCCGGAGGTGGTCGCGGCCGTGCACGACCAGGCGGACAAGCTGCTCCACATGAGCGGCACCGACTTCTACTACCGCCCGCAGATCGACCTCGCGGAGCGGATGGCGAAGATTGCCCCGGGGCCGTCCCCGAAGAAGGTGTTCTTCACGAACAGCGGCGCCGAGGCGGTCGAGGCGGCGCTGAAGCTCGCCCGCTGGCACACGAAGCGGAACCGGGTGGTGTCGTTCTTCGGCGCCTTCCACGGCCGCACTTATGGGGCGATGTCGCTGAGCGGGTCGAAGCTCGTCCACCGCCGCGGCTTCTCACCGCTGGTGCCCGACATTCACCACATCGACTTCCCGAAGCAGTGCGGAGTGCGGAGTGCGGAGTGCGGAATGAACGGCAGCTGCGGGCTCGTGGACGACTTGCACGAGACGCTGTTCCGCCGCACCTGCCCGCCGGAAGAGGTGGCGGCGATTTTCGTGGAGCCGATCCAGGGCGAAGGCGGCTACCACCCGTTGCCCGCCGGCTGTCTCCCGGCGCTGCGGGCGCTGTGCGACCGGCACGGCATCCTGCTCGTCGCCGACGAGGTGCAGTCGGGTATGGGCCGCACCGGAAAAATGTTCGCCTGCGAGCACTACGGCGTCGAGCCGGACATCCTGTGCGCCGCGAAGGGGATCGCCAGCGGGATGCCGCTCGGGGCGATCGTGGCGCGGGCCGACGTGATGGACTGGCCGAGCGGCAGTCACGCCAGCACGTTCGGCGGCAACCCGGTCAGCTGCCGGGCGGCGCTCGCGACCATCGACCTGCTCGAGCGCGAGTACGTCGCCAACGCCGCCGCCCGCGGCGAACAGTTGCGCGCGGGGCTGAAGGGGCTGGCGGGGCTGGCGAACGTCCGCGGCCTGGGGCTGATGACCGCCGCCGACGTGACCGGCGCCGGCGGCCGCGAGGCGGTCATCCAGGCGGCGTTCGGCCGCGGCCTGCTGCTGCTCGGCTGCGGCGAGGCCGGCATCCGCTTCTGCCCGCCGCTGTGCGTGACCGCGGCGCAGGTCGAAACCGCGCTCGCGCTGCTCGCCGACGTGCTTCAGCCGCCCGCCCCCGCCCAGCCCGCCCCGCCCGCCGCGGCGGCAGTCCGGTTTGACGTACCCGGCGTTTCCGGCTAAACCGACCCGGCCTCCGGGGCGCCGCCCCGGGCCGGAAGTCGCACGGACCGCGGGGTCAGGATGTCCACACTGCTCGTCACCGGCGGGTGCGGGTTCATCGGCTCGAACTTCGTCCGCCACCTCCTCGCCACCGACCCGGGCGTCACGGTCGTCAACCTCGACGCCCTCACTTATGCCGGCAACCTGGCGAACCTGGCGGGCGTGGACAAGAACCCGCGCTACACGTTCGTGAAGGGCGACATCACCGACCGCGACACCGTCCGCGCCGTGATGGGGAAGGGGGTCACCGACGTGATCCACTTCGCCGCCGAGAGCCACGTCGACCGCAGCATCCAGGACAGCGGTCCGTTCCTCCGCACCAACGTGATCGGCACGCAACTTCTGCTCGACGCCGCCCGCGAGTTCGGCGTCAAGAAGTACGTGCAGGTCTCGACCGACGAGGTGTACGGCAGCCTCGGCGACACCGGGCTGTTCACCGAGGAAACGCCGCTCCACCCGAACAGCCCGTACTCGGCGAGCAAGGCCGGGGCCGACATGCTGGTGCAGGCGTACCAGCACACGTTCGGCCTCCCCGCGGTCATCACCCGCTGCTCGAACAATTATGGCCCGTACCAGTTCCCCGAGAAGCTGATCCCGCTGTTCGTGACGAACATCCTCGCGGACCAGCCGATTCCGGTGTACGGCGACGGCCAGCAGGTGCGCGACTGGATTCACGTCATGGACCACTGCACCGGCGTGGAGGCGGCGTGGCGGAAGGGAGTACCGGGCGAGGTGTACAACTTCGGCGGCAAGTGCGAGAAGACGAACCTGGACCTGACGCACACGCTGCTGGACCTGCTGGGGAAGCCGCGGTCGCTGATCAAGTACGTGAAGGACCGCCCCGGCCACGACCGCCGCTACGCGATCGACTGCGCGAAGGCCGAGCGCGAGCTGGGGTGGGCGCCGGCGTGGACGTTCGAGCGCGGCATCCGCGAGACGATCGACTGGTACGCGGCGAACGCGGCGTGGGTCGCGGGGATCAAGACGAAGGATTACCTGAGCTACTACGAGAAGCAGTACGGCAAGGTGGGTTAACCGCCGAAGCCGACTGGTACGGCCGACGACATGACCACGAACAAGACCCCCACCGTGTCGCGCCGCACCCTCCTCGGCCGGACCGCCCGCGCCCTGCTCCGCTGCTGCCAGTTGATCCTCCTCGTGATTGTCCTTTACGGCCTCCTCGTG
>DASPHQ010000150.1:0-3156 GCA_035629595.1 Urbifossiella sp.
GGCCTGGTCCGGATCCTCTCGGTTCCACCGGTCAAATAGTCGTCCACGACCCGCAGATTCCTGTGGGTACGCCCCCGGCGGCTGACGCCGCGCCGCTCGCCGGCCCGACATCGGTCCGGTTCTGCGGCCCGCCCGACCCGCAAATCCGCCCCCACCCGCACGCGCGCCCTTGTCGCCCGACCGCCGCGGCGGCACGCTGGACTCCGCACCCCCGGAGCCCGCCGATGCGCCGCGCGCTGCTCGTCCTCCTCCTCGCCGCCGCCCCCGCCGCGGCCCAGCCGGCCGACCCCGCCAAGCTCACCCTCGACCGCCTCTTCGACGACTTCCGCGGCGACCCCGCCCCCGCCGTCCACTGGCTCGACGGCGGCGCCTACACCACCACGCGCCCCGCGAAGAGCCACAAGGGCGCACACGACATCGTCCGCGTGGACGCCGCCGGCGCCGAGGAGGTGCTGGTTCCCGCCACGAAGTTGATCCCGCCGGGCGCGAAGGAGCCGCTCGCCGTCCACGGCTACGAGTTCGCCGCCGAGCTCGACCTGGTCGTGGTCTTCACCAACTCCGCCCGGGTGTGGCGGCGCAACACCCGCGGCGACTACTGGACTTTTCGCCGCTCCACCGGCCAGCTGGCGAAGCTCGGCGGCGACGCGGCGCCCGCAAGCCTGATGTTCGCCAAGCCGTCGCCCGACGGCACCCGCGTCGGCTACGTCCGCGGCAACGACATCTACGTCGAGCCCGCCGCCGGTGGCACCGCGGTGCGGCTCACGGCCGACGGCTCGGGGCACGTCATCAACGGCACCTTCGACTGGGTATACGAGGAGGAGTTCTTCTGCCGCGATGGCTGGCGCTGGAGCCCGGACGGCAAGTCGGTCGCGTTCTGGCAGCTCGACACCCGCGGCGTCAAAACCTTCACCATCCCCGACGGCACCGACGGCACGTACCCGAAGCTCAAGACGTTCGCCTACCCGCGGGCCGGCGAGCGGAACTCGCTGTGCCGCGTCGGCGTGGTCCCCGCGGCCGGCGGCCCGACGCGCTGGCTCGACATCCCTGGCGACACCCGCACCGACTACTACGTGCCGCGGGTGGAGTGGGCCGGCAACTCGGCGGAACTCGTGGTGCAGCGCGTCAACCGCCTTCAGAACGCCCTCGACGTGATGCTCGCCGACGCCGCCACGGGGCAGGTGCGAACCGTGCTGACCGAGCGCGACGGGGCGTGGGTGGACGTGCCGGACGAGCCGGTGGAGTGGGTCGGGAAGGGCTCGGCGTTCACCTGGGTGAGCGAGCGCGACGGCTGGCGGCACCTGTACCTGGCGGCGCGCGACGGCTCCTCCGTCCGCCGCGTCACGGGTGGGAACTTCGACGTGATCCGCGTCGTGAACGTGGACGAGGCCGGCGGCACGGTGGACTTCCTGGCGTCGCCGGAGAACGCGCCGCAGCAGTATCTCTACCGCGTCCCGCTGGCCGGCGGTGCGCCGACGCGCCTCACCCCAGCCGACCGCCCCGGCTGGCACGATTATGACATCGCCCCCGGCGCGAAGGTCGCCGTCCACACGCACTCGGCGCTCGGCCTGCCGCCGCGCACGGAGTTGGTGTCGCTGCCGGATCACAAGACGCTGCGCGTGCTGGCCGCGAACGACAAGCTCCGCGCCGCGGTGGCGAAGCTGGCGCGCACGCCGGCCGAGTTCGTCCGCGCCGACGTGGGCGGCGGGGTCGAGCTCGACGGCTGGCTGATGAAGCCGGCCGGGTTCGACGCCGCGAAGAAGTACCCGGTGTTGTTCCACGTCTACGGCGAGCCCGCGGGGCAGGTGGCGACCGACCGCTGGGGCGGGCGCAATTACCTCTGGCACCTGATGCTGACGCAGCAGGGGTACGCGGTGGCGAGTTTCGACAACCGCGGTACGCCGTGCCCGCGCGGCCGCGACTGGCGGAAGGCGGCGTACCGCAAGGTCGGCACGCTGGCGTCGGCCGACCAGGCCGCGGCCGCGCGCGACCTGCAGAAGCGGCACCCGTATTTGGACGCCAGTCGCGTGGGGGTGTGGGGGTGGAGCGGCGGCGGGTCGATGACGCTGAACCAGCTGTTCCGCCACCCCGAGCTGTACCACACCGGCATGGCGGTGGCGCCGGTGCCCGACATGCGGCTGTACGACACGATCTACCAGGAGCGCTACATGGGCCTGCCGGCGGACAACGCGGCAGACTACAAGCACGGTTCGCCGCTGACGCACGCCGCGGGGCTGAAGGGCAATTTGCTCCTCGTCCACGGCACCGGCGACGACAACGTCCACTACCAGGGGACGGGCTGCTGGCGGACCGGCTGATCGAGTTGAACAAGCCGTTCACGCTGATGCCGTACGCGGGCCGGGGGCACTCGATCAACGAGGGGGCGAACACGTCGCGCCACCTGTACGCGCTGCTGACGCGCTACCTGACGACGCACCTGCCGCCGGGCGGGCGGTGAGGGGCGAGGGATGTGCCCGCGACGTTGGACGCACTGCCGGTGCAGGAGCGCGTCTCCCGGTCCGTGGCCCGTGCCTCGCTTCGCCGACGCCCGTCTACTAAAATGGATTGTTCATCCCACGGAACGGAGGGGACATGTCCGCGGAGACGATTGCCACGATCGGGGCGGTTTCCAACATCGCGACGACGGTCGGGGTGGTGATTGGGCTGATCGGGCTGGTGTTCGTGTGGCTCCAGATCCGCCAAGGCGTCCTGGCCCGGGAGACATCGGTGTGCCTCATGCTGGCACAGTACAGTAACTCTCAGGACTTCACTCAGGCCCTGATGACAGTGCTGGGCAGAGGGCCGGCGGGACCCGCCGCCACAATCGACCAGGAGGCCGCCCTCAAGGTGTGCGTCTTCTTCGAACTGGTCGCGTCGATCGTGAACCACGACTACATGTCGCCGACACTGATCCGGGAGTTCTACGGCAGCGTCATCGCGGACGCCCACGACAGGCTGAGGGGGTATATCGACGAGCAGCGGGAGCAGACCAGGCGGCCCAAGTTCTGCATCAACTTCGAGAAGCTGGCGGCGGACCTCGCGCACAACCCGTTACCGGCGGCCGGCCCGCTCAATGCATCCGGTGAACCCCCTCCCCCTCTCCCGTAGACACAATGCCCGCCGCCTGAACGTCGGCCCAACGTCTGCGCGGAAAACGCT
>DASPHQ010000151.1:0-6781 GCA_035629595.1 Urbifossiella sp.
GACCAGAGCGGCGCGTACAAGCTGGCCGACGAGGGGAAGATCGCGCAGATGCCGGGCGTGACCGCCGCGTTCGAGGAGCCGGCGGCGCCCGACCTGGTGCTGCCGACGGATCAGTTGAGCGTGGACGAGAGCGTGAATCGGATCGTCGAACTGATGAGGGCGCGGGGGTATCTGGAGTAACCGGCTCCGCCGCTCGCGGCGTTGCAACGCCGCGAGCGGCGGAACCCGGGATACAATACCTCCTGGTCCGCCCACGAGGTTCTCCCATCATGCCCGCCCCGGAGCTGCCGGCCGCCGAGCCGGAACCCCCAAGTACCACCGCGGCCGCCGCGCCGCTCCGCCGCAGCCGGTTCCGCACCGCCTGGCCGTGGGTGCTCTGCGTCGTCGCCCTCGACTACCTCTCCAGCCTCGCCTACCAGCCGTCGGTGGCGTTCGCCGCCGGCGGCCTCCTCGCCCCGGTCGCCACCCTCGGCGTCGTCGCCGTCACGCTGTTCTGCGCGCTGCCGCTGTACTGCTACCTCGCCGGCCGGTCGCCGCACGGGTCGGGCTCCGTCGGGCTGCTCGAGCGCCTCGTCCCCGGCTGGCACGGCAAGCTGCTGGTTCTCGTCGTGCTCGGGTTCGCCGCCACCGACCTGATCTTCACGCGCACCTTCTCCGCGGCCGACGCCGCCGAGCACCTCCTGCACAACCCCATCCCCGAGTGGCAGACGGTGGTGCGCGCCGTCGGCGACGGCTGCGGCCGATTGGCGGGGGCGCTGCCGGACCAGGTGAACGAGCACGCCCGCGGGCTGAAGAACCCGCGCGTCGTCGTCACGCTGCTCATCCTCGTCGTCGGCTTCGTCGCCGCGCGGGCCTTCCGCCGCGGCGTCACCCGCGGGCTCGTCCGCATGGCGGTCGTGTCGGTCGTCGCGTACCTGGCCGTGGTCGGCGTCGTGGTCGGCTGCGGCGTCGCGCACCTGGCGCGACACCCGGAGCTGGTGGAGGCGTGGTGGGCGGCCGTGGAGGGCGGCGCGTGGCAGCCCGGCGACGCGGTCGGCCAGTCGGTCGGCTGGGGGACGCTGGTGCTGGCGTCCGCGGCGCTGTTCCCGCGGCTGGCGCTCGGCCTGAGCGGGTACGAACTGGCGCTCACGTCGATGCCGCTGGTCCGCGGCGCCGGCTCCGACACGACCGCGAACCCGCGCGGCCGCATCCGCAACACGCGCGTCCTCCTCGCCGTCGCGGCGGTGGGGATGTCCGTCCTCCTCCCCGCCTCGACGCTGGTGACGACGGTGCTGGTGCCGGCCGACGCGCTGGTCACCGACGGCCGGGCGGCGAACCGGGCGATGGCGTACCTGGCGCACGGCCAGCCGCTCGTCGCCGGAACTGACGCCGCGGACGTGTGCCCGCTGTTCGGCCCATGGTTCGGCGCCGCCTACGACCTCGCCGCGGTCGCGGTGCTGACGCTGTCCGGCATCGTGGTGATGGTGGGGATGCGGCACCTCATCCCGCCGTACCTGTACCGCCTCGGCATGGACTGGAAGTGGTCGCAGCGGTGGGGCGTCGTCGCCGTGCTGTTCGGGCTGGTGAAGGTCGGCGTCACCTACGCCTACGACGCCGACCCGGAGGCCCAGCGCGGCGCGTACCTCACCGGCGTGCTCAGCGTGTTCACCGCCGCCAGCGTGGCCGCGGTGCTCGACGTGTGGAAGAAGCGGGTCGGCCGGTGGTTCCTGTTCCGCCTGTCGCCGGTGTTCCTGACCGGCCTGGCCGCGTTCGCCGGCGGCCTGGCGGTGGTGGTGTGGCAGCAGCCGGGCGGGCTGAAGATGGCGCTGTGGTTCATCGGGCTGACGCTGCTGATCTCGATCGTGACGCGCTTCTTCCGCACCACCGAGCTGCGCTTCCGCGGGTTCGAGTACGCCGACGACGAGTCGCGGCGGCTGTGGCAGGACGTGGTGGTGCAGGACTTCCCCGTCATCGTGCCGGTGCGGTCGATGGACATGGGCGGCGACGTGGCGGGGAAGGAGGCCGAGATCCGCCGCTTCCACCGCCTGCCGCCGGAGATGCCGATCCTGTTCCTGCAGGCGGAGCTGGCCGACCCGAGCGACTTCTACCACGAGCCGCTGCTGCGGGTGACGCGCGAGAACGGGCGGGTGGTGGCGCACGTGAGCCGGTGCGCGTCGATCCCGCACGTCATCGCGGCGGCGGCGCTGGACGCGGCGAAGTGCGGCGTGGTGCCGGAGCTGCACTTCGGGTGGTCGGCCGAGAACCCGCTGACGGCGAACCTCCACTTCGTGCTGTTCGGGCACGGGAACGTGCCGTGGATGGTTTACGAGCTGATCCGCGCCGCCGACTTCCCCGCCGACCGCAAGCCGCGGGTGCTCGTGGGGTAGTTGTCGTGGGGCCGGTTTCCAACCGGCCGGTACAACAGGCCGGTTGGAAACCGGCCCCACCGCGAACGTCACGGCCGGCGCGGCGGCGCGGGCACGCGCTCCAGCACGCCGGCGAACCGCGGGTCGGCGCGGGCGGCGGCGAGGTCGGGGTCGAGTTCGAGGGCGGAGCGGTCCTTCCACCCGGCAGCGGCGAGCGACGTCAGCGCGTCGATCGCCTTGCCCCGGAGCCGGTCGGCGTCGGCGCCGCCCGTCCCGCCGGCCGCGACCGACAGCCCGCACGCCACCTGGAACAGCACCCGCGGGTCGCGCGGGGCCAGCCCCTTCAGCCGGTCCGCCAGCTTCTCCGCGTCCGCCGCCTTGCCGACCCGGCCGAGCGCCGTCAGCAACTCGAACTGCGCCTGCGTGTCCCGCGGGTCGATCTTGCCGATCTCGGCGCGGAGCTCGAGCGCGTCGGCGAAGTGCTTCTTCGCCTGCGCCGGGTCGGCGGCGTTGTCGCCGAGGCGGTAGTGGCTGTGCCCGAGGGCGCGGCGGACCGGCAGGCTGTCCGGGTCGGCCGCGAGAAGGGCGACGAACTCGCGGTGAGCCGCGGCGTACTCCGCGACCGCGGCGTCGCGGCGGTTGCGGGCCGTGAGGAGGAAGTCGCCCAGGGTGAGCCGCGCGTGCGCCGCGTCGGCGCGGACCATCGGCCCGGCCACCGGGTGGTTCGTGACGCGGGCCAGTTCCTCGCGCTCGGCGAGGGCGGCGCGATAACACTTCTCCGCGGCGTCCGGGTCGCCGGTCTTGAGGCGGGCGTCGCCGAGCCAGTCCTGCACGGCGGCGCGCTCGCGGCGGATGCGCAGCAGCTTGGTGCGCGCCTCCGGCAGCGCGGCGAACGCGGCCTCGGCGGCGAGATACCCGTCCACCGCGGCCGCGGGGTCGCCGAGCAAAATGTCGATGTCCGCGATCATGCGCAGTGACGTTGCTACATCCTCGGCCGCGAGGAGGCGAAGGTTCTCGGCCGTCTCCCGCTCCCGCCCGTCCGCGGGCAGCGGGTGGGCGGTGAGGATGTTCAGCCGCGCCCGCCGCAGCGCCAGCCCCTCGGCGCGCAGCTCCCGGGCGCCGGCGGCGTCGCCGAGGCGGAGCCGCACGTCCGAGTACATGCCGGCGAGCGCCGCGACGTTCCGCAGGGTGACCGACTCCTCAGGCGCCGCGGCCATGTCGGCGCGGTACACGCCCAGCGCGTCGGCCAGCCACGGCCCGGCCTCCTCGACGCGGCCGGCCTTGAGGTACGTCTCGCCGATGCGGGCCTTGCCGACGGCCTCGTTCTGGTTCGCCATCCGCTCCGGCGACAGGACGCGGCCGTCCTCCGTCTGGAACGGGTCGCGGGCCGCGATCACCTTCACCTCGTTAAGTTCCTTCAGCATGGCGTCGAGAATCTTGAGCCGCACCGGGGCGAGGCTGGCCTTGTCGCGCATGGTGTCGTCGACCGACAGGAGCACGGTGCGGATCGTCTTGAGCGAGTGGTTCCGCTGGTTGTGGGCCATCGTGCCGCCCTTCAGCGCCTCCAGCTTCGCCGCCTCCTCGGCCTTGAGGGCCACCGCCTTCGCATCGCGGTCCTGCTCGGCCTGGGCGCGGTCGCGCTCGGCCTGGGCGCGGGCGGCGCCCTCGCTCCGGGCCAGCTCGTACATCCGCCACGACACGACAGGCCCGCCGACGAGTACGACCGCCGCCAGCAGCACTGCCGCGGCGCCGACCGGGTTCCGCCGCCCCCACCGCCACGCCTTCTCCGCCGCCGACACCGGCCGCGCCAGGATCGGCTTGCCGGCGCGGTAGCGGTCCAGGTCGTCGGCCAGGGCCGCCGCCGACGGGTAGCGGCGGGCGGGGTCCTTCTGAAGGCACTTGAGACAGATCGTTTCGAGGTCGAGTGGCACCCGGGCGGCGAGCCGACCGGGCGGAACGGGTTCGCGGGTGCGGACCATCGTCAGGGTGTCCACGACGCTCGACCCGGCGAACGGCGGGCGGCCGGTGAGGAGGTCGTACAGGATGGCCCCGAGCGCCCACACGTCGGCGGCCGGCCCCACGTCGGTCCGCCCCTCGGCCTGCTCGGGGGCCATGTAGCTCGGCGTGCCGAGCACCTGCCCGCTCTGCGTCTGGCCGCTGTCCTCGTCGAACTTGGCGAGGCCGAAGTCCGTCACCTTCGCCGTGCCGTCGGCGGTGAGGAGCACGTTGGCGGGCTTGAGGTCGCGGTGGACGACGCCGCGGTCGTGGGCGTACTGCACGGCGCGGGCGAGCTGCGCGGCGACGGCGGCAGCGTAGGCGGGGTCTTGCGGCGACCGTGCGATCCGCTTCGCCAGCGTGGCGCCGTCCACGTACTCGAGCGCGAAGTAGGGCAGGCCGGCGGCCTCGCCGGTCTCGAAGATCTGGACGATGTTCGGGTGCTGGAACCGGGCGACGGCGCGCGCTTCCGCCAGGAACCGGGCGACGGCGGCGGGGGTGGCGTGTGGCCCGGCGAGGATCATCTTCAGGGCGACGACGCGGCCGAGCGCCGCCTGGCGGGCCTTGTAGACGACGCCCATCCCGCCGCGGCCGAGCTCGCCGAGCAGTTCGTACCCGGGCACGCCCTCGGCCGGGGCGGCGGCGGGCGGGTAGCCGGCGGTGACATCGGGCGTTTCGCCGCCGGGGGCGTGGTCGGCCGTGACTTCGGGGTTCCCGTCCGGGCGGTGGGCCGTTCGGTCCGGGTCCGTCGGGGTTCCCCGGCTCGTCGACGGCGCCGCCGAGGACGTGGGATGGTCGATCGTCCGGGTAGGTACCACGGGCAGTTGGGGTTGCGGTTCGTTCACGGGCGCGGCTCCGCGGGCGGCAGGCGGGAGAGCCTCAGTCTGACGACCGCCGGGACCGGTGTCCATCCCCCCGGTCGCAGAGCGTCGGATCGGGTCGATCCGTGGCGGTTAGCCACAAGTTCCGTCGGGGCAAGGACTCGCGCCGTGCCCGGCCCGGCAGCGTCGTTCCAATAGTGATTCTTCCAGTTGACTCAATGCTTCTGGGACTGGGTCCCCCCCTCGCCTGGAACCAAGTGTCACGGTTCGAACGACCTGGAGAAGGCGACCGTCCGGCGGACGCCTTCGGCCAGCGGGGTCGCCCGCCAGTCGGGGAACACGGTCGTGATCGGCGCGGGGTGTGGCGGGAGGTTCGGCGGCAGCGTCGGCCCGACGGCCGTGAGGTCCGCACCGGGCACGACGGCGCGGACGAGGGCGAGAAGCTCCTCGGTGGTGGCCGGCTCGCTCGGCAGGTCCACGACGGCGGAGCCGGGCGGCGTTTCCAGGGCGGCGCGGACGAACGCCCTCGCCACGTCCTCCACGTAGTCGTAGCCCGCGGTTCCCATGTAGCCGACCGTGAACGGCTCGCCCCGGGCCGCGGCCCGGCACGCCAGCGACGGGCCGGCGGTCAGCCCCGAGTCGCGCTCCGGGCCGTACACCACGTGCGGCCGCACGCCGAGCGACCGGACGCCGAAGTGCCGCCAGTACTGCTCCGCGACCAGCTCGAACGCCTTCTTGAACGCGCCGTAGAAGAACGGCGGCTGGTTCCCGGCCGCGGCCGGCCCGTCGTCCGGCTCCGGCCCGTAGACGGCCAGGCTGCTGGCGAACGACAGCCCGCGGGCCCGCACCCGCCGGGCCTCCTCGAACACCGCCACGCCGCCGAGGACGTTGACCTGACAGCCGGCCCACGGGTCGGCCTGACACGCCGGCGTGAGGAGCGCCGCGAGGTGGATGAAGTGGGTGACCCCGTGCGCGTCGCACGCGCGGCGGAGGGCGTCGCGGTCGAGGAGGCTCGCGGCCACGAACGGCACGTCCGCGGCCCGTGGGCCGATGACGCGCCGCCAGCGCTCCGGGTTCGGGGTCACGTCGTACGCTACGGCGGCCACGCCGCGGGCCAGCAACTCGCGGACGACCCACGTCCCGACGAACCCGCCGCCGCCCGTGACCAGCACCACGTCGCTCATCGCCGCCTCCGGGGGTGCGTCGTTCGGCGGCGACCCCGACCGGGATCGTGTCTCGGTCGTGTAACGACCCGCGGCGCGGAAGAGGCGCCGCCGACCGTCTCGGTTAGAGTAAGGCCGCGGTGCCGGGCCGGCGCCACGTCCTCCCCGAGGGTCACCGATGCTCCGTCGAAAGCTGATCTGGAGTCTCCCGCTGGCCGCGGCGGTCGGGGCCGGAGCCCTCGCCGACCGGTGGCTCGACGCGACGGCGCTCGCCGAGGCCAAGCAGGACCTGAAGCCCGCCGTCACCCTGCCGATCACCCGCGTGGTGATGTTCAACAGCGGCGTCGGCTACTTCTCGCGCTCCGGCGAGGTGGACGGCGACGCCCGCGTGGACCTCACCTTCCAGGAAGCGGACATCAACGACCTGATCAAGTCGATGGTCCTCGAGGACTTCGGC
>DASPHQ010000152.1:0-3674 GCA_035629595.1 Urbifossiella sp.
AGAAGCTGGAGGTGAAGGTGGAGCGGCCGCGCGACGAGAACGGCCGAGTGGCGCTGAAGATCCGCCCGCCCGGCCTCGGTGAGGTGACGTACACTTGCACCTGCGACCGGTTCTTCCCCGTGGTGACCCCGCACCGGACGCGCGACGGCGAGACGCTCATCGTGGCGGTGATGGCCCGACCGTGTGTGCCGAAGAAGTGACGGGAGCCGCCGACTGGAATTCCGCGGCGATTCGGCCGTTCGAGTCGATCCAACGATTTATCGTGAATTGCACTCACATCGTGCGCGACGGGGGGCGCCCGCCCCGCAACAAGATGAAACCGTCGGTCGGGGGGTGGTCGGCTTCGGATCAATCCGGCCCAATCTCCGCATCCTCACGGCGCCAGCCGATCCCGCTGCCACGCACCCGCGTCATCGCGCGTGAAGCGAATCCGGTCGTGCAGCCGGCTCGGCCGCCCCTGCCAGAACTCGATCACCCGCGGCAGCACCCGATACCCGCCCCAGTGCGGGGGCCGCGGCACCACCCCATCGGGGTAGCGCGCCATTAACTCGGCGTGCTGCTGTTCCAGGTACGCCCGACCCGGAATCACCGCGCTCTGGGACGACGCCCACGCCCCGAGCCGACTGCCGAGCGGGCGGACCGCGAAGTACTCGTCCGACTCCGCCGCCGTCACCACCTCGACCGGGCCTTCCACGCGCACCTGCCGTTCGAGTGCCTGCCACAGGAAGACCATCGCCGCGCGCGGGTTCGCCTCCAGCTCCCGGCCCTTGCGGCTGTCGTAGTTCGTGAAGAACGTGAACCCGCGCGCGTCGAGCCCCTTCAGCAGCACGGCCCGCGCCGACGGCGAACCGTCGGGCGTGCTGGTGGCGAGGGTGAAGGCGTTCGGGTCGGGCAGGCCGGCGGCGACCGCCTGATCGAACCAGCGACGGAACAGCGCGAACGGGTCGCGGCCGGCGTCGTCCTCGGAGAGGCCGCCGGCGCTGTACTCCTGCCGCAGGTCCGCGAGCGACGCCATTCGTATTCCTCGTTGAGGTGACATTATCGCCGTAACCCGGCTTCGCGGCGACGGAGGCAGGTGGTATCACGGAGGGATGGCGGCCGAGCAAGCGTTGGCGCTGGTGGTCCGCGGCACCGACTGGAGCGAGACCAGCCGGATCACGACGCTGTTCACCCGCGAGTTCGGCAAGGTGCGCGGGCTGGCGAAGGGCGGCCGCCGGCTCAAGAGCAGCTTTGACACGTCGTTCGACCTGCTGACCGTCTGCCGGATCGTGTTCCTGCGCAAGGCCCACGGCGGGCTCGACCTCCTCACCGAGGCCCGCATGGAGGAGCGGTTCCCCGCCTTGCGGGAGAACCTGTCGGCGCTGTACGCCGGGTACTACGTCGCCGAGCTGTTGTCCGACGGAACCCAGGACTACGACCCGCACCCCGAGCTGTTCGACGCCGCACTCGACACCCTGCGGAAGCTAGGCGATCCGGGCGAAGCGACGGCCGATTCGGTGACGCGATTCGAGCTTGTTTGGCTCAAGGAGCTGGGATATAGCCCGCGGCTCGACGTGTGTACCGGGTGCGGGAAGGCCGTGCCGGGGGGCGTGCCGCGGGTGTGGTTCAGTGCCGCGGCCGGCGGCGTGGTCTGCACCCCGTGCAGCCCCGCCCAGCCCGACCGCCGGCCCCTCTCGGGCGCCGCCGTGCGGGCGCTCGCCGCCCTCACGGCGGGCGGGCCGGCGGAACTGGAGTCGGTGCGGGCGGAGCTCCGGGCGCTCCTTGGGCAGGTGGTGAGCTTCGTGCTCGGCCGCCGGCCGCGGATGCACCGGTTCCTCGCCGACGGGTAGCGACCGAACGGAATCGGGGGAGAGGTCATGGCCGACGCTGCCGGGCGGGTGTGCCGCGGACTCCAGCTCCTCACCGGGGCGCTGGTCGCGGTTCTCGTCGCCCCGGGCTGCCAGGGCTTCAACAAGTTTAAGGAGAAGGTCGCCAACGTCCGCTTCTCCAAGAGCTACGAAGACCCGCGCGCCGAGGAGAAGTTGGCCGACGCCGAGGGGCAGTTCACCGCCGCCCACTACGCCGACGCCCGCGACCAGTTCAAGCGGCTCGCCGACAACACCGGTAACTCGGCCGCCCTCGCCGAGCGCGCCCGGTTCATGCAGGCCGAGTGTGACCGGATGCAGAGCAACTACCCGCGCGCCGTCGATACGTACCACCGGCTTCTGATGGACTTCCCGACCGGCGCCCACCGCCGCGAGGCGTGCGCCCGCATGTTCGAGATCTCCGACTACTGGTTGGACGACTTCCGCGACGAGATCGCCGCGCGCAGCTCGGCCGGCGAGAAGGGCGTGCTCCACTGGCGGCCGCGCTGGAACAACCCGCTCGACAAGTCGCGGCCGTTCCTCGTGCAGGAGGGCCGCGCGACCGAGGTGCTGGAGAACATCCACACCCACGACGTGACCGGCCCGACTGCCGACACGGCACTGTTCTGGTGCGGGTACGTCAACTTCGTGCGCGGCAACTTCGACGAGGCCGACCACTACTTTAGCCAGCTGGTCGAGCTCCACCCAGAGAGCCGGTGGCGGCCGCAGGCCATTGCCTACGCGGTGCAGGCCAAGAACAACGCCACCGGCGGCGCCCTGTACGACGGCCGGAAGTGCGCCGAGGCGCTCCACCTGGTGCAGATGGCCGAGGCGACGGTGCCGGAGATTACGCAGGACCCCGACATGGCCGAGCGGATGAACCGCGCCCGCTTCGCCATCCGCTTCCAGCAGGCCGAGAAGGACTTCGAGACGGCCCGCTACTACGAGCGGACCGGCCACCCCGGCTCGGCCGTGTTCTACTACGAGCTGGTCCGTCGCCGCTACGCCGGCACCCGCTACGCCGACCTGGCTACGGAGCGGAAGGACTTCCTGATGCGGAGCATTGCCGAGGGGCGCACCCCGCCGGGGAACGACCCGATCCGCGTCTTGCAGGCGAAGTGGGACGAACTGATGGGCCGCCCGACGACCCTCCAGCCCGAGCCCCGCCCGTCTGACGCGGCCCCCGCGCCCGCGACGACGGCCCCGGCGGCGCCCGCCCGGCTGCCCGCGACGCTGCCCGGCTACAACGCCGCCCCCTGACCCGGCGAGGCCCGCATGACCCGCAGGTATACCGCAGTCGCGGTCGTCGCCGTCGCCGTGGTCGTCGGCTGCCAGGGCGGCGCGCCGACCGTCTTCGGCTACAAGCTCGGCGCCGACGCCCTCTACGACACGAACATCTGCACCGTGTACGTGCCGACGTTCACCAACCGGGCGTTCCAGACGACGCCGTTCCGCGGCATCGAAGTCGATCTGCAGCGGGCGGTGGTGCGCGAGATCGGCAAGCGGACGCGTTTCAAGGTGGTGTCCGACCCGGAGCGCGCCGACACCGAGTTGCAGGCGAACGTCGTGGGGATCGACAAGACGATCTTGAACCGCAACCTTCAGAACCTGATCCGCGAGGCGGACGTGGTGCTGAGCGTGGACGTGCTGTGGCGCGACCTGCGGAGCGGCGAGGTGCTGTCGGCCCCGAAGCGCGGCCGGCAGCCGGGGCGGACGGGGGTGCCGGAACTCCCGGGCGACCCGGTGCCGCTGTTTGACCCGACCGACCCCGCCCCGCCACCGCCGGCGGTGGTGCAGGCCGCGCCGCCGACGCGGCTGGTGGCGACCGGC
>DASPHQ010000153.1:0-5929 GCA_035629595.1 Urbifossiella sp.
GCAGATCATACGGTCGGGCTGAAAGCCCCCCCGTGGCAACGGGTGGGCTTTGGCTCGTGTCACAGTTTCTCGACGTGCCAGTAGTCCATTTCCATCTCGACCGGCCGACCCCAGATGGTGACGACCACGGTCACCTTCGGCGTGTCGGTCGGGTCCTTCGGCATGGTGATGGCCTTGACCTCGGCCTCCGAGCCGGAGAAGGCGCCGTCCTTGACCCGCACCCGGTCGCCCTTCTCGTAGTCGAGCTTGACCGCGATCGGCTTCTTATCCTCGGGCCGGGCCGTGCCCATCATCTTGCGGACTTCGATCTCGGGCATCGGCGTCGGCGGCTTGAGCGCCCCGCCGCCGCCGACGAAGTCGCCGACGCCGCTCGTCTCGCGGAACAGGTACAGGATTTTGTCGTTGAACTCGACCTCGGCGAAGATGTACCCGTGGAACTTCTTCCGCTTCTTGACGACGTTCTTCTCCTGCGTCACCGTCTCGACCTCGCCGGTCTTCTTGTTCTTGACCTTGGCGCGGACGCTCTTCTTCTCGACGAATTCCTCGTACGGGATCATCACCTGGCCGAAGAACTCCTCGAGCCCCTCGATCTTCACCTTGCGCTCGATGGCCGCCTTGATCGTCTCCTCGCGGCCACTCTGCACCTTGATGACGTACCACTTCTTCTTGCTTTCCGGCTCGGCCGGCGGCGCGTCGGCGGAGGGTTCCTCGGCCGGTGCTACCGCCTCGACCGCGGCCGGCTCCTCCTCGGGTTCCGGTTCGGGCTCGGCTTCCTCCTCGGCGACCGTCTCCGCCACGGGCTCCTCCGCGGCGGGTTCCTCGGCAGGCAGTTCAGCCGGGGTTTCGGGCAACGCCGCGAGCGGCTCCGTGATCGGCTCCGGAGTCGGCTCGGAAGTCGTTTCGGGCAACGCCGCCAGCGGCTCCGCTTCCGGGGCCGGCGCGGGGGGCGGGGCGTCGGGGGTGGTTTCGTCGGTCATGGGAACCTGGCTGGTAAGGTGCGAAGCCCGCCCGGGGGCGCCGGACGGGCTTCCGCTTCAAACCGCAACTCGGTCAACCGCACCCGTCCGTGGCACTCACCAGAACCACCCGGGGCGTTGCCCCGGGCTATCCTGTCCCAGGCCGTTGGCCTGAAAACCAGTTGCCCGCTTCAGCCCGAAGGGCTGGGACAACATAGCCCGGGGCAACGCCCCGGGTGGGATACCGGACTCCTGTCATCCCGATTCGGCATCACCACCGGGCCGCCTGCACCGGGCCGCCCTTCTGTTCCGTCTGGCTGCGGCTCGGGAGGACGCCGACCGCCTCGCGGCTCAGCAGCCAGCCCCAAAACAAGTCCACGGCCAGCAGGAACAGGGCCATGAAGATCGTACACACCAGCACCACGACGGTGTCCTGCGCTAGCCGCTTCTTGCTCGACCACGACACCTTGTTCATCTCCGCCTCAGTGGCGATGAGGAACTCGGCGAACATCGGCATGTTCACGGCCCGGTACGCGACCCACAGCGTCAGGGCCGCCAGCAACAGCGGGCCGGTGTACTTGGCGTCCGGCAGCAGCCGGAACGTCTTCAGCCCGCCTTCCGGCTTCTCCGTGAACGGGATCGTGATGTCCCAGTGCTCCGGGAGCATCCCCTGAGAGATCAGCGAGTAGACGCCGCTGAACCCGACCAGGAGGATGCCGAGGATCGTGAGCCGGCGGATCAGCCGGCCGAGGACCCGCTTGTAGGTGTGGCCGTGGAACCAGCCCTGCTCCTCGAGCGACACCATCCACCGCGGGCCGCGGGCGCCGGTGAACAGCCGGAACGCAAAGAACAGCACTACACCGACGACGACGACCGCAGCAACCTGTCCCGCGCCACCGAACGCCAGCCCCGCGGCGCGGCCGAGGAAGAAGGCGGCGAACAGCGTCGAGATCATCAGGAAGATGCCGCCGCGGAGCCCCTTCGGCGGGTGGGCGCCGGCGAGCGACGTGCCGAAGAACCACAGCCCGATCAGGGCCGCGATCGTGACCGGGGTGCGGAGCACCTGGTTGACGAGGTTGTCGCCGCCGAGCTTCGGCGTGACGTTCTCGGCCCAGATGGTCGGGATGGCGTACAGCACCACGGCCAGCGACGCCAGCACGTAGACCGCCCCGATGAGGCTGGCGAGGACGAGCCCGCCGGTCGTGCTGGGGGTCCGCGGCTGGGTGGGCGGGCTGGGTTCCACGGCGGTCGCCATCGTTCGTCCTTTGCGAGTCCGGTTCGCCGTCGGGCGGGCCTTGCCTCGAACGACCCGGCCGGCCCTCGCCCCCCGGTGCGAACGTCGGGGGCTGGGCCGGCAGGGTTACGGGCCGGGGGTACGATTCGAGCCGGGAGCAGGAGCGGAGGGACTCGAACCCCCGACCGGTGGTTTTGGAAACCACTGCTCTACCAACTGAGCTACGCTCCTCCGAGGGGCAGTGGCCAGTGGCCGGTGACCAGTGGACAGTTCCGACCGGACGGCTGAAGGGTGAGTTCTCGCCGCCTCGTGACGTTCCTGTCCACTGTCTCCTGCCCACTGTCCACTACTTCTTGGCCGGCGGGTCGTCGGCGAGGATCTTCGTCACGACGCCCGACCCCACGGTCCGCCCGCCCTCGCGGATGGCGAACCGCAGGCCCTCGTCCATGGCGACCGGCATGCCCTCCATCAGCTCGACGTCCACCTTGACGTTGTCGCCGGGCATGCACATCTCGACGCCGGCCGGCAGCGCGATGCTCCCGGTCACGTCGGTCGTGCGGAAGTAGAACTGCGGCTTGTACCCGCTGAAGAACGGCGTGTGGCGGCCGCCTTCGTCCTTCGACAGGACGTAGATGCTGGACTCGAACTTCCGGTGCGGCTGGATCGAGCCCGGCTTGGCGATGACCTGGCCGCGCTCGATGCCGTCGCGCTCGATGCCGCGGAGCAGCGCCCCGACGTTGTCGCCGGCGATCCCCTTGTCGAGCGTCTTCTGGAACATCTCGATGCCGGTCAGAACGGTCTTGATGCTGTCCTTCCGCAGGCCGATGATCTCGACTTCGTCGCCGACCTTGGCCTGGCCGCGCTCGATGCGGCCGGTCGCCACGGTGCCGCGGCCCTTGATCGAGAACACGTCCTCGACGGACATGAGGAACGGCTTGTCCTCCTCGCGGACCGGCAGCGGGACGTAGGTGTCCAGCGCGAACATCAGGGCGTCGATCGACTTCGGGCCGTCGAGCGTGTCGTCCTTCGGGTTCTCGAGCGCCTCCTTCGACCGGCCGTAGACGATGGGGATGTTGTCACCGTCGAACTCGTACTTGTTGAGGAGGTCGCGGAGCTCCATGACCACGAGGGGAATCAGCTCGGGGTCGGCCTTGTCGCACTTGTTGAGGTACACGACGATCTTCGGCACGCCGACCTGCTTGGCGAGGAGGATGTGCTCGCGGGTCTGCGGCATGGGGCCGTCGTCGGCGGCGACGACGAGGATGGCGGCGTCCATCTGGGCGGCGCCGGTGATCATGTTCTTGATGTAGTCGGCGTGCCCGGGGCAGTCGATGTGGGCGTAGTGGCGGCCCTTGATCGACTGGCTGTAGTCGATCTTGTCGAGGCCCGGGAAGTCCATCAGGTCCTTGTACGGCAGCGCGTCGGCGTTCGCGTAGGTGCGGTCGTTGCTCTCGTACTCGACGTGCGAGACGGCGATGGTGACCGTCTTGTTGGCGTCGCGGACGATGCCGCCCTTGGCGATCTCGCTGTAGGTCTTGAATTCCTTGAGCTTGTTGATGTGGGCGTTCCGGGCCATGATGGCCGCGGTGGTGGTGGTCTTGCCGTGGTCGATGTGGCCGATGGTGCCGACGTTGACGTGCGGCTTGTTCCGCTCGAAGTTGCCCTTCGCCATCGCTCTCCGCTCCTTAGTGGTGTGTCCGGTTCGTCGGCGGCCGGGGTCGCCGAGGTCCGGCGGGCCGCGTCACGTCCGAGAGCTGCTGATGGGATTCGAACCCATGACCTCCTCCTTACCAAGGAGGTGCTCTACCAGCTGAGCTACAGCAGCAAGTCCGCCCGCGGCGCCGGCGACCGAGGGAGTGATACGGGCGGCACGACCGGCCGGCCAGAGCGGGCGATGGGATTTGAACCCACGACATCTTGCTTGGAAGGCAAGAGCTCTACCGCTGAGCTACACCCGCACGGTAGAGGGATGAGGGAAGAAGGATGAGGGATGAAGCAAGACCCGGCTTTCTTCATCCCTCATCCTTCATCCCTCATCCCTCCGAATGGGTAGGGAGGGATTCGAACCCCCGAACTCGTGAGAGGCCAGGTTTACAGCCTGGTGCAATTGACCACTCTGCCACCTACCCGGTGACTCAATCCTCCGTCAGGCTCGTTGTACGAACCCGTGCCCCTGGTGGGGATAAGCTCGCGGAGGGATTTGAACCCACGACCCGCGCTTTACAAAAGCGCCGCTCTACCACTGAGCTACGCGAGCACGACCCGCGGAGGGTCAGAGTAGGTCCGCCTCCACTGCGGTTCAAGGCGAAAAGCCGCACGACGGACGCGCCGCCGACTCCGAAGGTTCACCGGAACCGCGCCTCCGCCTGCGTCCGCACCGCCGGCGTCCACCGGTACACCGTCGGAGCCCCGACTCCGTCGTACCCCGGCGCCCGCAGCTGGCCGACGACGCCATAAGTGTCGGCGCGCACCTTCGCCAGCAGCAACAGGTACTCCCCCGGCCCGTCGTACCCGATCGCGTCCGACAGGTTCGCCACCGTGAGCGGGCCGTCCGGCTTCGCACCGGTCAGCACCTCCGTCACCTCCACGACCTGCGACCCCTCGCCGCCGGGCACTCGGGCGACGACGGCGAGCGTCGCGGCCGCCGCCTGCGAGCGCGACACCACCGGCCCGCGATGCTTCGCCCACGCGGTGTAGACGAGCCACCCGAGCCACCCGAGGAGGAGCAGCGACGCGACGGCGAGGCGGAGCTTCGGACCGGTCATCGCTCCCCCCGCCGCGGGCGGTCGGACACCGTCATCTCGAAGCCTTCGAGGAGGACCTTTTCCAGGTCGAACAGCTCGTGGAAGTCGTCCGGGTCGTCGTCGTCGGACCGGCTCAGCCGGTTGGCATCGATCAGCTTGAAGACGATGGTGCCGAAGTCGTCGGTGGTGCGGATGCCCCAGCGGCGGAACACCACCGCCGCCATCAGGCCGAAGTCGCGGACGGCCATCGCGCAGGCGCCGCGGAGGAGTTCCTCGCCGCTGACGTGGTTCTCGTCCTCGCCGGCCTCGATGTCGGTGCGGCCGAGCCGGTCCTGGGTGAACCCGACGGCGTCGCACACGAACTCGTAGGCCTCGTAGGCGTACCGCGGGTCGCCGCGGGTCAGGTCGAGGAATTTCTGGTCCACAGCCACCTCGGCAAGGATGAAGGATGAAGGATGAAGGATGAATTCGGAAGCCGCGGCCCGGTCGGGTCGGTCTTCATCCTTCATCCTTCATCCTTCATCCTTTCGCGGGTCAACTACGTTCTACAACCGCGTGAGGACTTCAGCAGCGGGCACCGGCAACCGGCGTCCGTCCTCGAACTCGACCAGCAGTCGGCGGGCGAGGAGTTCCTGCGCCAGCACGCGCCCCTGCCCCTTCGCGGTCACCACCCGGCTGCCGACCGGCGGCAGCTCGCGCTGCACCTCCTCGTACACGTCCTGCTCGTAGCGGAGGCAGCACTTCAAGCGGCCGCACCGGCCGCTGATCTTGTTCGGGTCGAGCGTCGCCTTCTGGAGCTTCGCCATCCGCATGCTCACCGGCGGCATCACCACGAGGTGCGTGTTGCAGCACACCGGGCGGCCGCAGTCGCCGTAGTCGGCCTTCAGCCGGGCCTCGTCGCGGACGCCGATCTGCCGCAGCTCGATCCGCGTGTGGAACTCCCGCGCCATGCTGCGGACCAGCTCGCGGAAGTCCACGCGGCTCTCGGCCAGGAA
>DASPHQ010000154.1:0-3372 GCA_035629595.1 Urbifossiella sp.
TCATTCCTTACGTGTCGGGCAGCGACACCATCTTCTTCTCGACGACGTAAGTCGCCACGTCTCACTAACCCCCGCCGAAGTGTCGCATCTAGGCGACACTTCGGCGGGGGTTAGCACGTCACGCCCCGATCCTGGCTGCTCTGCGGCGAATACCACATCAGGCGCCGTACAACGGACCGCGGCCCCTTCCGATGTGCGGACGCCCCGACCATGCCCGAGCTAACGACTGACGAACGAGACGCCCTCTGGCGGCAGTACAACGTGCACATTGATCTCTACAAGTTCCATGTCGAGGCCACACTGAAGTTCAACCTGTTCTACTACGCGGTCACCGGCGCGCTCGTCGGCTACCACGCTGGGAACCAACACGTGTATTGGGGAAAGTGGGCGCTCGTACTCCCTGCGGTCATGAGCATCTGTTTCGCGTTCGTATTAAGCGCCTCGATCCCGGCTATCGAACGCCGCCGTGCCGAGATGGTCTCCATCCGGGATCGGCTCGGCCTGCAGTCCGTTCCCGAGATCCGGCTCCTCGCATACTTGATGGCCGGTCAGGCGATCAGCCACGCCTGTCTTGTAATCGGCTTGCTCGCGTTGCTGATCACCGGAGGGATTCGATGAGGCTCGCCACCGCGCCGTCGCAGCTCCAGTGAATCGTTAGCCTGAAAGATGGAGCGCCCCCGACCATGTCCGACGACGACACCGACCCGCTCCTCGACCGCCGGCGCCGCCTGAAGCGCGCGGCCGAGCACCGCCGCCGGCTGCTTACCGTCGTGGCGCTGTTCCTAGTCGCCGTGGGGGCCGTCGTCGGGGTGTTCGCGTGGGGGTGGAACCGCACCGCCGTCGTGGAGCCCGGGAAGGGGGCCGGGGATCGCGTCCCGGAGCGGGTGACGGGCGAGCCGCCCGCGGACTGGACGCACGCCGAGCTGGCGGCGTACCTGAAGAAGCGGGGGGTGGGGGCGGAGTTGGAGGGAGGGCTGATGATATCGGGGGTCACCTATTCCACGTTCACCGACCCGATCACGAAGCAGAAGGCTTCCGTCGAGTTGGCGCCCGACGCAAAGACAGCCCGTGAGATGGCCGCGGCGGATAACAAGACGTTCGCGTGGGGTCGGTTTGTGATTCGACGAAGCCTGACCGATGACGAACCATACGCAGCCCGAATACGAGCTGCGCTGAAGTGACCGCTACCGCGTGAACACCGGGAGACCCATCCCCGGGTCGCTCGCCGCGCCACTCGGGATCGTCGGCATCGGCCCGAGTCCGTCAGCGGCGTTGAGCCAGTCCTGCATCAGGTCGATCGGGTCTTGGTTACCTTCGATCGCCTTCAGAATCCGGGCGGCGTACTCTCTCACGCTGTCCGGGATGATCTTCTTTAGCAGTCCCTCCGCGTCGCGGATGAACGTCAGCACCACGCGAGCGGCGTTGAGTAACTCCTTGATCGCGTCCCCCAGCACCTCCACAAGGAACGTCTTGATCGGCAGCAGCCCCTCCCGCACCAGCGTTTCCAGGTCGGTCATCCCGTCGGTCATCTTCGCCAGCCCGGCGCCCATCTCGTCCGCCTCCCGCATGTCCGCCAGGAGCCGCGCCGTGTCCTGCCGCGCCCCGCTACTCGCCAGGTCGCCATTGTAGGCGGCGAGCTCCCGCCCCCGCTGGACGAAGGCTTCCGCCACGTCGTTCACCGCGCCGAACGTCGCGGCCAGCAGCTTCGCGGGCGGGCCGAGCGTGTCGCCGACGAGGGGGATCTTCTCCAGCGCCGTCGCCGCCTTGTCCGCCGCGCCGGCGATCGTCCCGAGCCCCTGCCCGCGGGGGTCGGCCAGCCGCGCCGCGGCCGACCCGCCGGCCCGCATCAAGTCCGCGGGCATCTGCTTCACCTTGTCCACGGCATCCTTCAAGGCTGCCGCCAGGGCGAGCGGCCCGCCCGCCGCGGCGGTCGCCCCCGCCATGCCGCCGGTCGCCGCCCCGGCCGCGATCTGGGTGAACCTCCCGCCGCCGGCCTCGGCGACCTGTTGCCCCGCCGCCCGGCCAGCGCCGCCGCCCTTCCCGTACCGCGCGTCGTCGGCGATCCTCTGGCCCTCCTTCGCCAACCGCACCCGCTCCTTCTCCAGGTCGAGGAGCCGCTTCTGCCCGGCGGCGTAGGCCGGGTCGCGCATCGCTTCGGCCAACTGCCTGTTCGACTCGGCCAGTTTGTCAGCCTGCGCGCCCATGCCGGTAAGCACCGGGTTCGGGTCGGCCGGCTTCCCGCCGGGGCCGTGCTTCGCCAGGTTGTGCGCCGCCTCGGCGAGCCGGTTCTGCTCCCTCGTCAGCTCGGCGTGCCGCTCCTGGGCGGCGGCCAGCCGTTCGAGGTTAGCCCAATAGGCCGGGTCGGCGAGCGCCCCGGCCAACTCCTCGCTCGCCTTCGTCAGCTTGTCGGCCTGGTTCTTCGCCGCGTCGGTCGTGTCGGTCCCGAGCGGCTTCCCGCCCGGCCCGTACTTCAGCGCCTCCCGGGCCTTCTCGGCGAGCTCCTGCTGCATCCGCACGAGGTCGCGCTGCTGCTCCTGGGCGGCGGCGAGCCGGAGCGTGGCCGAGAGGTACGCCGGGTCGGCCATCGCCTCGGCCAGCGCCTTGTTCGACTCCGCGACCTTGTCGGCCTGCGCGCCCATGCCGGCGAGCACCGGGTTCGGCGGCGGGGTCGGCGTGGGGGCGGGCGGCGGGGCGGTGACCGGCGGCGCAGACGACCCGGGGACCGGACCGGCACCGGGATTCGGCGGCGGGTGGAGGCGGTTGACCGGCGACGACGCAGGCGGGGCGAACGGCCCCGAGAACGGCGTGGTGCGGCCCGGCGGGGGCTGACGCCCGCCCGCGGGATCTTCGAGGACGATGCGGACGATCTGGGGTTCGGCGGCCATGCCGCCAGTGTCGCGGGAACGCCCCGGGGCGTTCCGGGGACGATGGGCGAATGTCCCAACTCACCGACCCGGGCCGCATCCAGTACGGGAGCTACCGGTGGCCCGTTGACACCCAGACGACCGGGCTGGTGGTCCGCCCGGTGATGGACGCGGCCGGCCGCACCGTGATCTACAACGAGATCACCATCTCCCTCCGCGCCCGCCTGTCCGGCCCGCTGATGGACACCCAGGCCCGGCTCATCGTCCAGCAACTCTCGAAGGCCGCCTTCCCGTTCGTCTACACCGGCCGCGGGTACGGGCTCAGCGTCAACGTCGGGTCGGTCCGCGACGTGATCTGGGGGCCGACCCCCGGGCCGTGCGAGATCAAGCCCCTCGGCGGCGGCCAGGGGATCGAGCTGAAGTGGTCGGTCGTCGTCCACGTCCCGGACGGGCCGGGCGCACGCTACCGGTTCGCACCCCTCGAATTCAACTTCGGGCTGACGTTCGA
>DASPHQ010000155.1:0-2928 GCA_035629595.1 Urbifossiella sp.
CCTGGGGTTCTGGCTGATCGAGCTGATCGGCGAGGAGGGCGTGAAATGGGGGCCCAAATACCGGCTGTTCGTGATCAACGCGACGATCGCGGCTGGCGGGGCCCTGCTCTGCTTCCTCACCGTCTTTCCGACGGTTCACGACGCCGCGCCCAAGCCCGGCCCGGTCACGCTCGGGCTGATCGCCGAGAACTCGACCGGCATCCCCGTCGAGGTCGTGTTCGACCACTTCACCGTGACCCGGCCGAAGAACTGACGGCTACACGAACAGCTCGGCCACGGTGCAGGTGAACCCCGGCAGCACGTCCTCGCCGGACAGCGTGCCGGCCTCGTCGAGCTCGGCGAGGGTGCCGTCGGCCCGGCGGATCTGCACCACCCGCGTCGTCGGGCTGACGACCCACACCAGCCGGATGCCGGCCGAGCGGTAGTCGGCCAGCTTCTCCCACAGCTCCTCCGCGAACTCGCCCGGCGACAGCACCTCGACCGCCAGGTCCGGGGCGATCGGGACGTACCCGTTCGGCGCCTGGTCTCCGGGGAGCCGCCCCTTCGCCACGAACGACGCGTCCGGCATCCGCACCCGCTTGGGACGCCCGGGAAAGCACTGGTAACCCGTCTGGGAGCCGAAGGCGAGCCCGAGCCCGTTGGCCTCGACGAACACGTCGAGCCGGCCGCCGATCCGGTTCGCGATTCGATCCGCCTTCGCGCCCATCGCCTTCTCCCTCGGGACTCCGTCGATCAGCTCGAAGTGGTCCCCGTCCGGCATCCGCAGCAGGTCTTCCGGCTCCAGCAGCGTCTGGCCCGCGTCCATCGTTCGCCCTCCGTTACCCCCACAGTCTACCCCACGAGGCGCGTCATGCTCCAGCCCATCACCGTCCGCCATGCCTTCCGCCCGGCCCGCCGGTCGCTCGCCACCGGGGCCGTCGCCGACCTGTTCGGCCTCCCCGAGCGCGAGCCGCCGCACACCGTCGCCGACGGCCTCACCCTCGACGTGCGGCCCGGCGACGTGGTGCTGTTCACCGGACCGAGCGGCAGCGGCAAGTCGTCGCTGCTGCGCGAGGTCGGGAAGCAGCTCGGCGCCGCCGACGCCTTCGCCGCCGCGCTGCCCGACGTGCCGCTGATCGACGCGCTGCCCGGCACCGTGGAGGAGCGGCTGGCGACGCTCGCCGGCTGCGGTCTCGGCGAGGCACGACTGCTGCTGCGCACGCCGGCCGAGCTCAGCGACGGGCAGCGCTACCGGTTTCGGCTGGCGTTCGCGGTCGCCCGGCTCGCCGCCGGTCAGTTCCTCCTCGCCGACGAGTTCACCGCGGCGCTCGACCGGCCGCTGGCGAAGGTGGTGGCGTTCAACCTGCGGAAGCTGGCGGGCCGCACCGGCGTCGGCGTCCTGGCCGCGACCACGCACGACGACATCGCCGCCGACCTGGCCCCGGACCTGTGGGTGAAGTGCCACGGCGAGGGCCGCGTGGAGGCCGGGCGGTGGGGGTTGAAAAGACGCCGCGTGTCGTTCGCCGACGAGCTGTGGCTGTCCGCCGGCACCCGACCCGACTGGGCGTACTTCGCTCGGTGGCATTACCGCGGCCGCGGCCTCGGGTTCGTCAAGCGGGTGATCGTGCTGTGGCACGGCCGCGAGCCGGTGGGCGTGTGCGTGTTCGGCACCCCGGCGGCGTCGCTGAGCCTGCGGACGCGGCACTTCGGGCTGACCAACCCGCGCGGCGGCGTGGCGCTGGCGGCGCTGAACGAACAGCTGTGGGTGCTGCAGCGCGTCGTGCTCCACCCGACGTACCGCGGGGCGGGAATCGCCGCGGACTTCGTGCGGCGGGCGTGCGGGCTGTGCCCGGTGCCGTGGGTCGAGACGCTGGCCGCGATGGGGCACGCGAACCCGTTCTTCGAGCGCGCCGGGTTCGTGCGCGTCGGCGTGATTCGCAAGCACGGCACCGCGAACGGCGCGTTCACCCGCCGCGGCGCGGTCGCGGACGACGCCCGGCGGCGGTTCAGCGACCCGGTGTACTACGTGTTCGACAATCGAGGCGGCGCGGCTGGGTGCCGGTAGCCGCGGGCTTCAGCCCGCGTGAGCTGCGGGGATTGAATCGCGTGGCTCCCTGGCACTCGTCGCAGCCGGGCGCGGGCTGAAGCCCGCGGCTACCGGCTCCAGCCGCGCGCCCGCGTCCGCCGTACCCTATTCACCCCACTCCCGGAGGCCGCCGTGAAGCTCCGCCCGTTCGGCACCACCCGCGTCTCCGAGATCGGCCTCGGCTGCTGGCAACTCGGCGGAGCCGACTGGGGCGACCTCCCCGAAGCCGACGCCCTCGCCGTCCTCCGCGCCGCGGCCGACACCGGCGTCACCTTCCTCGACACCGCCGACGTGTACGGCCTCGGCCGCAGCGAGGAGCTCGTCGGCAAGTTCCTCCGCGAGGTCGGCCGCGACCGCTTCTTCGTCGCCACGAAACTCGGCCGCTTCCCGCAGCCCGGATGGCCCGGCAACTTCACCCCCGCCGCCATCCGGGCGCACACCGAGGCGTCGCTGAAGCGGCTCGGCGTGGATGCCCTCGACCTGACGCAGTTGCACTGCGTGCCGATGAACGTGCTGACCAATGACGACACGTGGGAGACGCTGCGGGCGCTCACGAAGGAGGGGAAGATCAAGCGGTTCGGCGCCAGCGTCGAATCGGTGGCGGAGGCGAAGGAGTGCATCCGCCAGGCCGACTGCGCCTCGCTCCAGCTCATCGTGAACGTGTTCCGCCAGTCGCCGGTGTTCGAGCTGTTCGACCGGTGCGAGCGGGAGGGCGTGGCGGTGATCGTGCGGCTGCCGCTGGCGTCCGGGCTGCTGGCGGGGAAGTACACGGCGGCGACGACGTTCGCGGCGGCGGACCACCGCACGTACAACCGCGACGGGGCGGCGTTCAACGTCGGCGAGACGTTCGCGGGGCTGCCGTT
>DASPHQ010000156.1:0-2021 GCA_035629595.1 Urbifossiella sp.
CTTCCGGTCGGAAATGCGGGCGGACCGGATACCGGATCGCGGCGGCGTCCGGTCGGCCTTCCCCCGGTCCGTACATCATCGTGGGCGACCGCCGGCCGGGCGGCCGGGGCGCCGCCGGAGGACTCGCCCGTGAAACCGTACCACCTCGGCGCCGCGCTGCTGGCCGCGGCCGCCGTCGCCGCCACGCCCGGCCGGGCCGCCGCCTGGGGCGCCCACGGCCACCACGTCGTCGCCGCCGTCGCCTACCACGACCTGAAGGCGGCCGGCGAGCTCGGCGTCATCCAGGCCGTCCACGACCGGCTGAAAAAACACCCGCACTACGACTCCCACCTCATCGCCGGCCTGCCCCCCGGGGCGGACAAGGCCGAGTGGGTGTTCCGCAAGGCCGCCGTCTGGGCCGACGAGGTCCGCCCGCTCCCTGAGTACCACCGCGACACGTGGCACTACGTCAACCAGCCGTTCCTCCTCACCCCGACGCCGGCGCTGCGGGTCGCCGTCGAGAAGGCGTTCGCCGACAACAAGGCGAACCACGGCGACCTCCTGACCGCCTACCCGGACTGCCGGCGCGTCGTGCGCGACCCGGACGCGAGCGACGCCGAGCGGGCGGTCCGCCTGTGCTGGGTGTTCCACCTCGTCGGCGACATCCACCAGCCGCTGCACGCGGTCGCCCTGTGTACGCCGGAGCTGCCGGCCGGCGACCGCGGCGGGAACTCGACGTTCATCCGCCACCGCCCCGGGGCGGACGGGCGGAACCTCCACAAGCACTGGGACGATCTTCCCGAGCGGGAGGGTGCCGACCCGGTGGCGGTGGCGCAGGCGGTCCGGGCGTCGGAGGACTTTACCGCGAAGGAGCGGCGGGTGAGCGACGTGGGGGCGTGGGCCGAGGAGAGCTACGACCACGCGGCGTCGTCGGTGTACCGGTTCAACGGCCAACCGATCCGCTTCGCCCTGCGGACCGGCCCGGCCGTCCCGGCCGACCCGCCGGTGGTGGCGACCGACTTCGAGGGGTACGAGACGGCCGCGCGGCGGGTGGTGCGGAAGCGACTGCTGCTCGCCGGGCTGCGCCTCTCGGACGCGCTCCGCGCCGACGTCGGCGGGCCGTGACGGGTCAGCCGCAGCCGAACGGGCCGCACCCCGCGCGCGGCCCGCCCTTCCGCAGCGCCCGCACGACTGCCACGACGCCGACCACGACTACCACGCCGAAGTAGATGAAGATCGTCCGCAGGCTGATCGGCAGCTCCTCCTCCACCGGCTTCGGCCGGGCGTCGATGGCGGCGCGGATCGCGGCCCGGTGCTCCATGAACGCCACCCGGTTGCCGTACTGCCGCGACCACGCGCACTCGTCGAGGATCGTGATCGCCTCGTCGAGCTTCCCGTCGGCAGCGTACAGCTCGGCCAGCAGCCAGAGCAGCCGCGTGTCGCCGGGGAACAGCTGGAGCATCTGCTGCACCACGGCGGTCGCGTCCGGCGGCAGCTTCGCCCGCTCCGCCGCCGCGAGCGCGCCCGGCTCGTAGACGCCGGCGTCGTTGACGAAGCGCACCGGGAACAGCGGCGTCGGCAGCTCGGCCTCCGGCGGCGGCCGCGGCTTCAGCTCCGACTCGGTGCGCTGGAAGCGGTAGTAGTTCAGGAGGTAGGTGTCGTCGAACTTGCGGAGCCAGTCGCGCTGCGGGGCGCTCCAGCCCTTCACGGCCGCGGGCATCTCGGCGTCGAACAGGGCGGCGGCGTGGGACTCCTCGGCCTGCTTCCACTCGCCGCGGGTGGCGTGGAGGGCGGCCAGCGTCGTGAGCGCGAAGTAGCTAGGCTGCCTACCCCCCCGGTACCGGAAGAGGGGGTTCAGAGCCTGGTCCGCGAACGCAATCGGCCCGCCGTTGCCGAGGCGGATCAGGTCGGCGGCGTTGGCGGCCACGTCCTCGGCGGTCTTGGCCGGAGGGCGGGCCTTCACGCGGGCCAGCACCTTCGCCCGGACGGCGTTGGGTTGGCCGTCCGGCCCCGGCTGCGGGTTGGCGACGTTCCCCAGCTGG
>DASPHQ010000157.1:0-4159 GCA_035629595.1 Urbifossiella sp.
GGCCCGGGGCCGGTAGCCGCGGGCTTCAGCCCGCGCCCACGTCGGCGGTGTCTGTCCCCCGTTACTCCCCCGAACTCCGCCGCAGCTGGCGCGGGCTGAAGCCCGCGGCTACCGGCCCCGAGCCGAAACCACGAGTTTTCATGACCCCCAAGATCACCCTGAAGGCCCGCCGGGCCGAACCGTTCTTCGGCCGCCACCCGTGGGTGTACGCCGGCGCCATCGACAAAATCGAAGGCGCCCCCGCCGACGGCGCCGAGGTGGACGTGTTCTCGGCCGCGAACAACTTCGTCGCCCGCGGCCTGTTCAACAGCCAGAGCAAGATTCACGTCCGCCTCTACAGCTGGGAGCCCGGCGTCGAACTGAACGCGGACTTCTTTCGCACCCGCATCGAGCGGGCCGTGAGCCTGCGGCACGACGTGCTGAAGCTGGGCGTGCCGGCCGCCGGCTACCGCGTCGTGTTCAGCGAGGCGGACTACCTCTCCGGCATGGTCGTGGACCGCTACGCCGACTGGCTCGCGGTGCAGTTCACGTCGCTCGGGCTCGGCCAGCGCCGCCACATGATCGCCGACGTGCTGCGCGACGTGCTCCAGCCGCGCGGCATCTACCTCCGCACCGAGAAGGGCATCGGCCGCCTGGAGGGCGTGGAGCTGCACGACGAGCTGCTGTGGGGCGAGGCGCCGCCGGCCGACCTGACCATCGAGGAGAACGGCCTCCGATTCCTGGTGAATCTGGCGGAGGGGCAGAAGACCGGCTACTACCTCGACCAGCGCGACAACCGGGCGGCGGTGGCGCGCCTCTGTACGGGGAAGCGGGTGCTGGATGCGTTCTGCTACACCGGCGGATTCGGCCTGTACGCGGCGAAGGCCGGCGCCGCCGAGGTGCTCGGTCTCGACTCGTCGGAGCCGGCGCTGGGGCTGGCGCGGCGCAACGCCATCGCGAACGGGCTGGCCCAGGCGACGTTCCAGAAGGGCGACGTGTTCGGCACGCTCGACGACCTGGCGCAGGCCGGCCGCAAGTTCGACGTGGTGGTGCTCGACCCGCCGAAGTTCGCGCGCAACCGGGCGGCGCTGCCGGACGCGATCAAGGGCTACCGCCGGCTGCACAGCCTGGCGATGAAGCTGCTGGACCGCGACGGCGTGCTGGTGTCGTGCTGCTGCACCGGCCTCATCACGATGACGGACCTGGAGGAGCTGGTGGCGCAGGTGGCGGTGCAAGCGGGGCGCGACGCGCAGATCCTCGAGCGCCGCGGCCCGAGCGCCGACCACCCGGTCGCGGTGACGTGCCGCGAGTCGGGCTACCTGAAGTGCATCGTGTCGCGGGTGTGGTGAGGGGGGCGAGCGGCCCGCATCAGCGGGCTGTTGGCTCGGGGCTTGAAGCCCGGAGGGCGCCTTGCTTAGCCCGGGGCGGAAGCCCCGGGCGGGCGACGAGGGGGTGCGGGGAAGCCACGCACACCAAACACCGCCGACGCCGCCCGGGGTTGCCACCCCGGGCTAGCGAAGGCGCCCTCCGGGCTTCAAGCCCCGAGCCAACTGCCCGCCGACGCGGCTCGCTCGCCGCCCCTCAAATCTCACCGCGCCTCCAACCACCACAGCTCCACGCCCGCCCCGTCCGAGACGAGCAGCACGTCCGCCCGCGGCCCGTACGCGATCACCGGCGGCGCCGGCCGCACCGCCTCGAACACCTTCGTCCGCGTCGGCAGGTTCCACACCGACACCGCCCCCGCCGCGTCGGCCACCGCCAGCTCGCCGCCGCACGGGCTGAACGCCAACCCCTTCACCGCCGCCGACCCCACCCGCAGCGGGTACGGCGCCGCCGACCCCACCGGCCACACGCCCACCACGCCGGCGTCGTCGCCGGTGGCGAAGTCGGCCCACACCGGCCCCACCGCCCACGCCCGCACCGGCGCCCGGTGCAGCCGCGCCGCCTTCGCCGCCTTCGGCGCCGGCGGGACGGCGCTCACCGTGCCGTCCGGCAGGCCGTACAGCAGCTTCCCGGTCGGGTGCCACGCCGCGAACGTCAGCCCCGCCGCCGGCACGTCCGCCCGCGGGTTCGCCGGCCCCTCGTCCTTCGGCGTCGCGGTGACGACGCCGTTCTTGGCCCGCCCCGGCGGCGGCTCCTTCGCCAGCGCCGTCGGCAGGTTGCGGACCAGCAGCCGGTCGTTGCGCACCGCAGCGAAGCGCTCCCGGCCCGGCTCCGGCAGCGCCGCCGCGTGAGCGCCGGGGACGTGCAGCGTGACCCGCGGCGCGCGGAAGTTCGCCACCGACAGCCCGGTGTCACTGCCGAGGTACACCAGGTCGCCGGCCGGCGCGAAGGTGATCCGCCGGACCGGGCCGACGCCGCGCGGGCCGACGCGCGGCGGCTCGAACGTCGGCTGGTCGAGCCGCCACGCCCAGGTGGTGCCGTCGGCGTAGCCGACCACGGTCTCGGCGCCGTCCGGCGACACGGCCAGCGCGGTGACGGCGGCCGGGCCGTCGGGGAGGCGCGTGGTGCCGTCGCGCATCATCTGGTCGTAGTACGTCGGCGGGTCGGTCGGCTCCGGCGGCGGCGCGGGCGGCGGTTCGACCACCGGCGGCTCGTCCGGTGGCGGCGGTTCGACTACCACCGGCGGGGGCCGCAGAGCCAAGTACAGCGCCGCGCCGCCGACGCACGCCGCCCCGACGAGGGCGAGCGCGAGCAGCAGCGCGGACGGCCGCAGCCGGGCGGGCGGGCGGTAGTCGGCGGGGTCGGGGACGGGTCGGGTTCCCGCCAGGAACGCGGCCGCGTCCGCGGCGAGCTGCGGGGTGGGGAGGACGAGCACGAGCGGCCCGCCCGGCAGCGGCAGGCGCACGGCCCGGTCGGTCGCGGTCGCGGCGGTGCCGACGGGGGCGAACGCGAGCGGCCGGTCGGGGACGCGCTCGGCGAACAGGCCGAACGGCGTGAACACGGCGGTGAGGGGGCCGCGGAGCGGGTGGCCGTCGCCGGCGACCGCGGGCACCTTGAACGGCGGCGGCAGCTCGACGGTGGCGGCGCCGACGGCCGGGATCGGTTCGCACTCGTCGAGCGACAGCGGCTCGTCGGCCGGCGGCACGGGGGCGACGGCGGCGGTGGCGGCGAAGGTGTGGTAGGCGTCGTCGGCGGCGAGGCGGGTGCGGCACTTCGAGCAGCGGGCGCGGCCAGGGTCGGTGCCGGCCGGCACCCGGACGCGCCGGCCGCAGCCGGGACAGCGGAGGGTGTCGGCGGTCATGCGCGGCCTCCGCGTCACCTGCAACGCCGCAAGCGGCGGATCAGCCGGCCGGGGTCTGCCCGAGCACGATGACGAAGCTGGCGTTCAGCTCGCCGGTCCGCGAGTTCGGCACCGGCACGAAGTTCACCTCCACCGCCGCCTTCGTCGCCGGGGTGCGGCTCACGGAGCGGAAGATGCCGTCGCGCTCGTTGCCGGCGTGGTCCTTCACGTACAGCTGCGTCACCAGCAGCTCGCGCCGGCCGTGCTTCACCTTCACGTGGATGTGCGGCGCCCGCCCCGGGTACGGCACCGGCTTGATGGTGCGGAAGTAGTAGTCGCCGGTGCTCCCCGTCAGGAACCGGCCGAACCCCTGGAAGTTGCGGTCCTGCTGGTCCTTCTTGCCGTCGCTGTCGGCCGTGTGCAGGTACACGCCGCGGGCGTCGCACTGCCAGATCTCCACCAGCGCGTTGCGGACCGGGTTCCCCTTCGGGTCGAGCACGCGCCCCGTCAGGTGCGTGATCTCGCCGACCGCGGGCGTCATGTTGTCGTTGAGGATCAGCAGGTCGTTGTCGGTGTCGAGGGGCAGGCGGTTGGGGTAGAACGGGCCTTCGGTCTGCGGCGGGGTGGGGGTGCGGGCGACCTCCTGCGCGAACGCCCCGGGGACGGTCCAGAACGGCAGCACGGCCGCGGACGCGAGGAACCGGCGGCGGTCGGCGGTGGTGAGGCGCGGGGGCATCGTCGGCTCCTGACGGAAAGAGGGACGGGGGCAGTGTAACCTGGCGCTCACGGAGTGGGAAGGAGCGCGGGGCGCGGCGTTACGCCAATGTGACGAGCAGCCGGCGTGCGTCGAAGGTTTTGAGCCCGGAGGGCGTCGGCGTGTAGCCCGGGGGGAAACCCCGGGCGGCCTGCCGCGGAGTTCGATGCGCATCACCCCACGATGCCCGCCAATGCCCGCCC
>DASPHQ010000158.1:0-21203 GCA_035629595.1 Urbifossiella sp.
AAGGAGGGCGTCGAGTTCCAGTGGTACGCGACCTACCGGCTGCCGCACGCGCGTGTCGTCGCGATCCAGAGCGAGCGCGAGTTCGGTCTCTCTGTGCTCCAGCGGCTCGACGGCATCCTGCGCGAGCGCGGCGAAAAGTTCCGCGACGCGGGCGTGAACGACCTCGCCGGCTACCGGGAGTACCTGAAGTCGCAAGGGGACGACACGGGGAAGTGCCCGCGGATCCTGCTCGTCGTCGACGAGTTCCAGCAGTTCTTCGTCGAGGATGACAAGCTGGCGCAGGAAGCCGCGCTGCTGCTGGACCGGCTCGTCCGCCAGGGGCGGGCGTTCGGCATGCACGTGCTGCTCGGGTCGCAGACGCTCGGCGGGGCGTACTCGCTCGCCCGCAGCACCATCGACCAGATGGCCGTCCGCGTCGCCCTCCAGTGCTCGGACGCCGACGCGCAGCTGATCCTCAGCAAGGACAACAACGCCGCCCGGCTCCTGAGCCGCCCCGGCGAGGCGATTTACAACGACCAGAACGGCCTCGTCGAGGGGAACGACCCGTTCCAGGTGGTGTGGCTGTCCGAGGAGAAGCGCGAGAGCGTGCTGCGCGAACTCGGCGAGCGCGCGGCCGGGAAGTACCCGCCGCCGCTGGTGTTCGAGGGTAACAGCGCCGCCGACCCGGCCCGCAACCCGGCGCTGGCCCGGGTGCTGTCCGCGGAGACGTGGGCCGAACCGAAGGCGCCCGCGGCGTGGCTCGGCGACCCGGTGGCGATCAAGGAGCCGACCGCGGCCGTGTTCCGCCCGCAGGGATCGGCGAACCTGCTGCTGATCGGCCAGAACGAGGACGCCGCCCGCGGCCTGTTCGCCGCCACGCTGCTCGGCCTCGCGGCACAGCTGGCGCCCGCCGAGGCGCCGGTCTTCACCCTGCTCGACGGCACGCCGGACGACGCCGACGACGCGGAGACGCTGCGCCGCCTCGTCGCGAAGCTGCCGAACCACGCCCGCGCGCCGGACAGGCCCGCGCTGCCGGCGGCGCTCGCGGACCTTGCCGCGGAGGTGGAGCGGCGGACGAAGGGGGAGGGCGGCCGCGCCCCGCGGTTCCTGTTCGTGTTCGGCGTCCACCGCTTCCGCGAGCTGCGCAAGGGCGACGACGACTTCGGCTTCGCCCGCCGCGGGGCCGAGCGCGAGCCGAGCCCGGCCGAGCGCTTCACCGCGCTGCTGAAGGACGGCCCCGGCGTCGGCGTTCACGTCGTGGTGTGGTGCGACTCGCTGACGAACCTGAACCGCACGTTCGACCGGCCGCTGCTCCGCGAGTTCGGGATGCGCGTGCTGTTCCAGATGAGCCCGACGGACAGCAGCACGCTGATGGACGCCCCGGCCGCGTCGCGCCTCGGCCGGCACCGGGCGCTGTACCTCCAGGAGGAGCAGGAGCGGCCGGAGAAGTTCCGCCCCTACGGCGTGCCGGAGGCCGGGTGGGCCGAGGGCGCATTGAGGCTACTCGCAGCGCGCGCTACGGGCTGAAAGCCCACCCGCCGCGGCGGGTGGGCTTCGCCCATTCACAAGCGTCCACCTTCTCACGACGAGCCTCATGCCCCGCACTGACCTCCCGCCCGGCCCCCGCGCCAGCAGTCTCCTCGGCGGCAGCCTCCGCGACTTCTCCGCCCGCCGGCTCGACTTCTTCCTCGACGTGGCCCGCGAGTACGGCCCGCTCGCCAGCTTCCGGTTCGGCCCGAAGCGGATGTTCCTGGCGTCCGACCCGGCCCTCATCGAGCAGGTGCTGGTGACCGACGCGAAGCACTACATCAAGCACTTCGGCGCCCGCGCGTACAAGCCCGTCCTCGGCAACGGCCTGGTCACCAGCGAGGGCGACTTCTGGCTCCGCCAGCGCCGCCTCAGCCAGCCGGCGTTCCTCAAGCAGCGCGTCCACACCTACGCCCCCGTGATGGCCGAACTGACCCGTCGGATGCTCGCCGAGTGGCGCCCCGGGAAGTCCGTGGACGTGCAGTACGAGTTCAGCGGCCTCACCAGTGCCATCGCGCTGAAGACGCTGTTCGGCCTCGAATCGACGGAGGACCGGGCCACCTTCGTCGAGGCATTGCGGGTGGCGTTCGAGCTGATGAGCGCCCGGTTACGCACCGTGCTGGCGTTCCCGCGCTGGTTCCCCACGCCGGCCAACCTCCGGCTGAAGCGCGCCATCCGCCACCTGGACCGCGTGATGGACGGCTTCATCGCCGCCGGCCGGACGCGCGCCGTCGAGCGCGAAGGGCAGGAAGGCACCGCCGGCGAAGCCGTGGACCTGCTAGCGCGCCTCCTGGCCGCGCGCGACGAGGACGGGTCGGCGATGACGCCGCGCCAGCTCCGCGACGAGGCAATGACGCTCTACCTCGCCGGCCACGAGACGACGGCGCTGACGCTGAGTTGGGCGTGGCTGCTGCTGGCGCAGAACCCGGCCGCCGAGGACCGGCTCGTCGCCGAGTGGAAACAGGTGCTCGGCGGCCGCTCGCCGACGCCGGACGACCTGCCGAACCTGCCGTACACCGACGCGGTGATCGCCGAGGCGATGCGCGTCTACCCGCCGGTGTACATCATCGGCCGGGAGGCGACGAAGGAGCTGGAGCTGGGCGGCTACCGTGTGAAGAAGGGGTACACGATCTTCATGAGCCAGTGGGTGAACCACCGCGACCCGACGTACTTCCCGGACCCGGGGGCGTTCCGGCCGGAACGCTGGCTGGACGGACTGGCGAAGCGCATCCCGAAGTACGCGTACTACCCGTTCGGCGGCGGCCCGCGGGTGTGCATCGGCAACACGTTCGCGCTGATGGAAGCGGCCATCCTGCTGGCGACGGTCGGCCAGCGCTACCGGTTCACGCTTGACCCCGGAGCGGTCATCGACTTCGACCCGCAGATCACACTACTGCCGAAGTACGGCATCCCGACGACGCTGGAACTGCGCTAACAGCAGGGATTGGCCGCACAAAGGCACAAAAGACACAAAAAAGAACGAACACAGAGTTTCTTTCTTTTTGTGTCTTTTGTGCCTTTTTGCGGCCAATCCCTGCTTCACACCGCGAACAGCGAAGCGATCGGCTTTCCGTCGTCGGTCACCGGCACCGGCCGCGGGCCGCCGGCCAGCGACTTCGCCGGGTCGATGCCGAGCGCCGCGTACACGGTGGCGTGGAAGTCCGGCACGCTCACCGCGTCGCTCACGATCCGCTTCGCCAACTCGTCTGTCGTGCCGTACGCGCCGCGGTGCCGCAGCCCGCCGCCGGCCAGCACCAGCGCGAACGCCGTGCCCTGGTGGCCGCGGCCGCCGCCGGCGTCGAACTCGGCCGGTCGGCCGAACTCGGTGCCGATCACGATTAGCGTCTTGTCGAGCCGCCGCCGCTGTTCCAGGTCGCGGATCAGTGCCGCGAGGGCGGTGTCGAGTTCCTCGATGAGGAGGTGCTGGTTCCGCTGCCCCTGGTTGTGCGTGTCCCAGCCGGTGCCGTTGAGGAAGTTCAGGTTGTGCGACACCTCCACGAACCGCACCCCGGCTTCCGTCAAGCGGCGGGCCAGGAGGAGGCGCTGGCCGAACTCGCCGCCGAAGGACTGCCGCACGGCCGGGCTCTCGGTGGCGAGGTCGAACACGCTCATGAACCGCGGGCCGGCCAACCGCAGACTCTCGGCGAGCGCCAGGTCGTAGGCCGCGACGCCCGCCGACGCCCGGCCTCCTTCTCGCAGCCCGGCCAGGAGTCGTTCGCGGTCCGACTGCCGTTCCGCGGACACGTCGGCGGGCCGCGTCAGGCCGGCGGGGCCGGCGGCGGTGTCGGTGAGGTAGACGTAACCGGCGCGCGGGCCGAGGAAGCCGGGGCCGCGCGACGGGTTGGGGTAGCCGACGAGGACGTAGGCCGGCACGCCTTCGCCGCGGGCGCCGAGTTCGTGGGCGACGACGGAGCCGACCGACGGGTAGGCGATGGTGCCCGCGGTCGGCCGGCCGGTGTGGACGCGGTGCGTGGCGGCGGCGTGCTCGTCGATCACGTCGTGATTCACGGTGCGGACGGCGGTGACGCGATCCATCAGCTCGGCGGTCTTCGGCAGGAACCGGCAGACGCGGACGCCGGGGACGGCGGTCGGGATCGACTCGTAGGCCGCTCCCGCCTTGCGGGTGGCGGGGTCGCCGACGGCCTTGGGGTCGAACGTGTCGATCTGCGCCATCCCGCCGCCGAGCCAGATGAAGACGCACGAGTCGGCCGACCCGCGGAGGCGCGGGGACGGGTTGGCGCCGGTGCGGGAAGCGACCGCGGCGGCACTGGCGGCGAGGAAGGCACGGCGGGAAAGGGACATTTCACTCTCGGGGATCGCGGGAGTGCGGTTCAATGATTCTCGATCGGAACTAAGGCGCTTCAGCCGGTGCGGTCAGCTGCGCGAGTTGCCACCGGGCAGCGGCGAGGAGTTCGTCGTCCTCCACGTCCCACACGGCGCCCGCATCCGGGCCGCGGGCCACGGTTGCCAGGTTCGCCAGCAGTTGCCCGAACCGCAGCGCCGGCAACGCCTGCCGCAACTCCGTCATTGCCTCGATCAATTCGTCGTGAGGCGTGGGGGTCACGGGAGCTTCTCCTTCACGGTCGGCAAGAGCCCGACCGGGTACGGCAACACCCCGAGCAGTTCCGCGGGGACCGGTACGCCGGGGCAAAGCTTTGCGGCTCGCGTCGCGCGGGTCACGCCGTCGGCGAGCATCAGTTCGCCGTCCGACCCGCGGTACACGTACACCGGCGGCATCCCGGCCAGCGACCGGCCGTGCCGGGCGATCTGTCGCTGGAGCTTGCCCGGGTCGGCGCCGTCGATTCGCTCCCGCGGCAGCCGGAGTGTTGCGGGGTCCACATCGAAGAAGACCCGGCCGGCCATGCTCGATTCTACCAGAAGGACTCGATCGGCGGGTCACGGCGTGAACACGAACTCCGGAGCGTTCAGCAGCGCCCACAGCACGTCCTCGGCGCGCACGCGCCACTCGGGCGACAGCCGTGCCGTCGGCGGGTCGCCGCGGCGCGCCTCGGCTTCGGCCTCCGTCTTCAGGCGGTTCGCGTCCGGCACCAGGTGGTTCGACCACGACACGTACCGCGGCCGCACCCGCGGGCCGGTCGGCGCGACGGGTGCTACGGCCACCACGCGCGACGCAAAACCCGGCGACAGGTGTTCGACCAGCGCCGCCCGCTCGGCCGGCGTCGGACGGCGCGTCAACACGCGGAGGAACAGCGCGTCCGCCAGTGCCTCGGGCGAGTCGGCAGTCAGCGCCAGTTGCGTCACGGCGTGGTCGTCGCTCAGCCGCGTCAGCCACACGGCGACGGTGCCGTTGGCGATCTGCGCCGGCTGTAGCACGTCCGGCGACTGGTCGCGCGTGGACGTGGCGTCCGGGCGGGAGGCGCGCCAGCCGAAGGTGGTCAGCACGTCCACCACGGCCTGCACCCGCGGCAGCGCCAGGCTCGGCCGGTCGCGCTCGTTCGAAGTGGACGCGAACTCCCACGCCCGCCGCGGCACCCCCAGCGAGATCGAGTTCTTCAGGTCGCGGCCCACGTCGAGGTCCAGCGTGATCTCGCCGACGTTCATCGGCTTCCCGGCCGCGGCGAACAGCGAGTCCACCACCTGTTCGGCGCCCAACCGCCGCCGCGCCGGCGCCGAGAAGTACGGGTCGGCTTCCGTTCGCGTCGGGTCGGCGGCGCGCTGGTAGGCGTGCGAACCGAGGATGAGCCGCTCGACGTGCCGCAGGTCGTACCCCGAGCGCACGAACTCGCGACCGAGCCAGCGCAGCAGCTCGGGGTGCGACGGCTCGCCGCGCTCCCAGTCGTCCACCGGCTCGACGATGCCGCGGCCCATCAGCCGCGCCCACACGCGGTTCACCGCCACCTGCGCGAACCGCTCGTTCGCCGGGTCGGTCAGCCACGCCGCCAGCCGGTCGCGCGCTTCCACCTCCTTGTTCGGCGTCGTCTTCAGCAGCGTGTCGAACGGCCAACCGGCGGTGACTTTCGTGCCTGGGGTGAGCGTTACCTTGATGAGCGGCGGCCGCCCGCCGACGCCGATCTTGTCGAGGGGCACGCTACTCGTTTTGGGCACTGCCAGCGACTTCGCCCCGAGGAGGCCGGCGAGCTGGAACAATTCTTTCTGTGTGGAGCGGTGAGCGGGGGCGTCGTGGCAGCGGGCGCACTTCATGTTCACGCCGAGGAACGCCGCCGACACCACCACCGCCTTCTCGGCCATCGGCACGTCGTTCCCCGACGCCGTGGCGAACCCGGCCGGGCCGCCGCCGCGCTCGCTGCCGCGCATCCGCACCAACTCCGTCAGCACCACGTCGAACGGCTTGTTGTCGAGGAACGCCTCGTGCAGCCACCACCGGAACGGGCCGGTGTTGTTGAGCGTCGGGTTGAGGATGTTCGGGTTCTCGGCCAGCACGTCCTGCCAGTAGCCGACCCAGTGGCCGGCCCGCCGTGGGTCCGCGAGCAACCGGTCGATCGCCCGCGCCCGCTTGTCGGGCGACTGGTCCGCGAGGAACGCGCTGATTTCGGCGGGCGTCGGCACCAGGCCGACGGTGTCGAGCGTGACGCGACGCAGGAAGGTGAGGTCGTCGGTCGGCTCAGTGCGCTTCCCCGGCGGCTCGACGTAGCGGCCGCCTTCGGCGATCCAGTCGCGGAGCGTCTGCACGTCGCGGGCGCTCAACCGGCCGCCCTGCGGCGGCATCACGCCGTCGTCGTCGGCCGCGACGACGCGCTCGATCAGCGAACTCTCGGCCGGCCTGCCGGGAACCACGGCGTCGGACGGCCGGTCGAGGCGTAGGTCGCCCTTCGCCTTCGCCCCCTGGTGGCAACTGAAGCACTTCGCTTCCAGGATCGGCCGCACGTCCTTCGCGTAGTTCAGCTTCCCGGCCACGCCGCCGGCGGGGGCCGCAGCCGCGATCTTCGCCGCGAGGAAGTGGTCGATTGGGTTGTGCGCCGGGAAGCCGGCCGGCAGCGGCGGCACCGGCACGTCGGGCGACTTCGTCAGCCACTCCCGGGCCGTGTCGCGGCGTGCGTCCCAGTGCGGTCGGGTGGCGACGAAAGCGGCGGCACGCCGGTCGGCGTCCAGCTTCGCCAGTCGGGTTTCCTCGGCTTCCGCGAATGCGATCCAGCCGGCGTCGGTGTACGGCAACGACGTGCCGAGCAGCACGAACGACGTGGAACCTTGCGGCGACACGGCCGCAACCGTCTCGCCCAGGTCGGGGCGGCGGATGCCGGTCTTGCTGATCCGCCCGCCGACGATCGTTTCGAGAATGACCAGGTGTTCGCCGCCGGCGGACTTGAACGTCACCCACTTCTCGCGGTTGCCGGGCGGGGCGAAGCGGAAGTCGGGGCCGAGGTTCAGGTACGGCTCCAGGCTCGGGTCGCGGCCGTCGGAGCCGTCGCCGATGCCGGGTGGGAAGGGCGTGTTCAGGACCACGGTGCCGTCGATGAGGAGACGGGCGGCACCGCGACTGCGAAGGAGTAGGCGGTGCGTGCCGGGCGGCAGCGTGACGCGCGACATCGCCCGCAGCAGGTACGGGTTCGGGCGGTCGGCGCGGACGCCGGTGTCGATGTACTTGTGGGGCGTGCGGGTGAAGGCGAAGGCGGGGGCGTCGTAGCTCTCGGCCGCGGGCGGGAGCGGCACGGCGGGCAAGGCGTTGTCGGTGGGAATGCCCTGCTCACACAGCTCGACGCGAACGCGGCCTGCCGGCACCGTCGCCGGGTCGGGGTGAGGCAGACTCCCGGCCCCGGAGAGGATTACCGCCAGGCCGATCGCCACCGCCATGACCACCTCAGCGCGAGTGAGTGTGCGAGTGTGCGAGATATGATAGCGACCCGGCTCGCGTGCTCACAACTCCAGCGCCCGCTGCACCGCGGTCAGCAACTCGGCCGTCGTGTACGGCTTCGGGAGCAGCGGCCCCGGCACCTCCGCCGCCGAACCCGACGCGAACAGCACCCGCAGCCCCGGCCGCGCCGCCCGCAGCGCCGACGCCAGCTCGCAGCCGTCCTGCTTCGGCAGGCCCACGTCCGTCACCAGCAGGTCGATCGGCCCCGCGTACAGCCGCGCCCGCTCCTCGCCGGACGTGCCGTCGTCGGCTTCGAGCACCCGGTAGCCGGCCTGCTGCAGCGCCGTCGCGGCCAGGTCGCGGACCCCGGTCGTGTCCTGCACCAGCAGCACCGTCGCGGGCTCCGCCGCGGTCGCCGGCGGTGTCGGCGGCACGACCGCGGGCGGGGCTGCGGCCGGCGGGAAGAATACGCGCACGTTCGTCCCCCAGCCCTCCAGCGACTCCACCTCGATGTGCCCGCCGGCGGCCCGCACGATCTCCGCCACGGTCGCCAGGCCGACGCCGTTCCCGGCCGAACCCTTCGTCGTGAAGTACGGGTCGAACATCCGCGCCCGCACCGCCTCGGTCATGCCGACGCCGTTGTCGGCGACCGTGAGCGCGACGTACCGCCCGACCGGCAGCGACGGCGGCCAGCCGGGGCGGGTCCGGTCGACCACCGTGTCCGCGGTGCGCAGCATCACGGTGCCGCGGCGCGCGACGGCGTCGCGGGCGTTGGCGACGAGGTTCAGCAGCACCTGCGCCAGCGCCCCGGAGCCGATCGGGATCGGGTGAACGCCGGCGGCCAGCAGCACGTCGAGCGTGACGTCCTCGCCGCACAGGCGGCGGAGCAGTCGCTCCAGGGCGCGGACCTCGGAGTTCGGGTCGGTCGGGCCGGCGCAGGTCGTCGTCGGCTTCCCGAACGCCACCAGCTGCCGGGCTACCAGCGCGGCCGCGGCGACGTGGCCGACGATCTCGCCCGCCGAGTCGCGGAGCGGGTCGCCCGGCGGGAGCAGTTCGCGGAGCATCTCCGCGTGCCCGGACACGACCGTGAGGCAGTTGTTGAAGTCGTGCGCCACGCCGGTCACGAGCCGGCCCAGCGTGCCGAGGCGGGCGGCGTCGCGCAGGGCGGTCTCGGCCGCGGCCAGCTTCGCCCGCAGCTCGCGCTCGACGGCCGTCTCGGTCCGCTCGGTGGTGGTGCCGTCCACGCGCAGCGCCCGGCCGTCGGCGTGGCGCACCAGCCGCCCGCGCGACACGACGCGCCTTCCGCCGGCGGTGTGCTCGTGGGTGAACGAGCCGGACGTGGGCAGCCGCGCGAACGCGGCGCGGAGGGCTGCGCACTCGTCCTCGGGGACGGCGGCGAACCAGCCGTCGGACTTGTCGAGGAAGTACTCGGCCGGCTTCCCGAGCAGCTGTTCGACCGGCCCGCCGAGCAAGTAGACGAGCGCCCCGTCCGGCGACACCGACCACACGACGAGGTCGAGCCCCTGGAGCACGGCGTCGGCCGTCACCACGGCACGGGGCGTGCCCGGGGGCGGCGTCGGGGCCGCGTCGCGCGGCGCCGGCCGCGGGATGAACGGCGGCGTCGGCAGCGCGGCGTTCAGCTTCGTGTCCGGCGGCAGCCCGCCGGGCGGCTCGGCCAGCAGCGAGGTCGGCGGCCCGGACGGGAGGACGAACGGGCCGCCCTGGGAGACGAACCGGTCGAGAGCCCGTTGCAGGCGGTCGTCGGGCGGCGCGGTCACGGTGTCGCCCCCCGGCGGTGGCGGGGCGGCGGTCGGGTCCGTAGGCTTGGCCCCGTCCCCTCCCCGCGCGAAAGGTTCAACCGATGCGCCTGCTCCTCCCCGCGTCGCTCGTCGTCGCCGCCCTGTCCGCCGTCCCCGCCCCGGCCGCTGACGACTACACGCACGGCCCCGACTCGGAGCGGCAGCCGGGCGTGCCGGCGGGGAAGGTGACCGGGCCGACGAAGTGGAAGAGCGAGGTGTACGCCGGCACCGAGCGCGACTACTGGGTGTACGTGCCGGCCCAGTACCGCGCCGACGAGCCGGCGTGCGTCATGGTCTTCCAGGACGGCGCGGGGTTCGTGTCCGAGAAGGGACCGTTCCGGGTGCCGGTCGTGTTCGACAACCTGATCCATCGGAAGGAGATGCCCGTCACGGTGGCGGTCTTCGTGAACCCCGGCGTCTTCCCGGTCGAGGGGAAGAAGGAGGGGCGGAAGAACCGGAGTTTCGAGTACGACACGCTGTCCAACCAGTATGCCGGGTTCCTGGAGAAGGAGCTGCTGCCGGAGGTCGGAAAAACGGTGAAGCTGCGGGCGGACGCGGCCGGTCGTGCGATCTGCGGGAGTAGTTCCGGCGGCATCTGCGCGTTCACCGCGGCCTGGGAGCGGCCCGACCAGTTCCGCAAGGTGCTCAGCCACGTCGGCAGCTTCACGAACATCCGCGGCGGCGACGTGTACCCCGGCCTGATCCGCAAGACGGAGCGGAAGCCGATCCGGGTGCTCTTGCAGGACGGGTCGGGCGACCTGGACAACGCGCACGGCCACTGGCCGCTGGCGAACCAGAGCATGGCCGCGGCGCTGCGGTTCATGAGCTACGACTACCGGTTCGTGTACGGCGACGGTGCCCACAACGGCCGGCACGCCGGCGTCATCCTGCCGGACAGCCTGCGGTGGCTGTGGCGGTAGGGTCGACAGCCGGGTCGTTCGGACCGCGACACTTGGTTCCAGCGGAAAGGGGGACCCAGTCCCAGAAGCATTGAGTCAACTGGAGGAATCTATGTTAGAACGACGCCGCACGCCGGCCGCGACGTGAATCCTTGTGCGGTTTGGACTTGTGACCTGTTAGAAAGGATCAACCCAATCCGGAATCGATCCGCACCGGATTGTCAGATCGATCCGAGCAACTCCGCGATCAGGTTGTCGTGCGGGTAGCTGTGGCCGAGGTGCTGGCGGAAGCCCTCAGCATAAGCCACGCCCGCCGCCTTCCCCTGCACCCCACCCCAATCCTTCATCGAGTCCACGAGGTTGTCGACGCCGTGGTGCTTCCGCAGCCACGCCCGCTGGCTCTCGTGGCACGCCAGCATCCGCGCCTTCCCCTCGATCACCGCCGACACGTCCACGCGGAACGCCGGCGCGATCGCGTTGCCGAAGGCGTCCACGCCTTCGAGCGGGTCGCAGTAGAAGAGGTGCGGGATGTGGTCCAGCGGCGGGTGCCGCTCGTCCGCCCCGGGGCGGTTGTGGAGGAAGTTGCCGATCGGCGCCGCGAACGTCGCGGCGCGGACCAGCTTGCTCGTCTGCTCGTGGTCGAGGTGATAATCGTCCGGGCTGTGCGTGAACACCACCCGCGGCCGCACCTTGTTCAGCAGCCGCACCACCTTCTCCAGCGCCGGCTCGTTGTAGATCACGCGCAGGTCGCGCTCCTCCAGGCAGTGGTAGGTCGCGCCGACCGCCTCAGCCGCGGAGGCCCCCTCGCCCCTACGGATGCGGGCGATCTCCTCCGGCGTGTGCTCGGCGGAGCCGCAGTCGCCGGGCGTCATGCTGGCGACGTGGATGGCCCAGCCCTTCTCCTCGCGGAGGCGGATCAGGGTGCCGGCGCACAGGAACTCGGCGTCGTCGGGGTGGGCCAGGACGGCGAGGGCGATGTTCGTCATGGGGCGGAGAGGGAAGGGGGGCAAAGCCCACCCGTGGCAACGGGTGGGCTCCGTGGGAGTGAATCAGCCGTTACGGCGCGCCGGGCTGCGGCGTCGTCCCCGGGCCGCCGGGCGGGACCACCACGCCCTGCCGGCCGAGCACCTGGCCGCGGATGTCCGGGCGGATCCAGTGCGTCCCGGCCCGGTGGTCGCCCACGCTCGCCGGCATCACGCCGCCGAAGATGGAGAAGTACTCCTCGGCCGTGCGGCCGTGGATGGCGTCGCGGGCGGCGGCGGGCACGTCGGGGTTCGCCGTGAAGAACGGCACCGCCGCGCCGATCGCCGTCCGGTACGCCTCGCGGGCCTTGTCGCGCACCCGCTGGTCGTCCTGCGCCAGCAGCCGCAGGTACTCCAGCTCGTACTCGTAGGTCTCCTCCTCGGCCTTGTCGAACCGCTCCGGGCGGTGGAACGCCGGGTTCGCAAGGAGCACGGCCTTCCACTGTTCGAGCCCGTCCTTGTACAGTCGGATCGCCTCCAGCCGGTTGCCGGCGCGGCGGGACTGGTCGGCCTCGAACAGCGTCTTGCGGGCGCGCATCGTCTCCGGCCGGGCCTCGGCCTGGGCGGCGGCGACGTAGTACGGGAAGTTCGTCACCGAGCGGTTCTGGTGGTAGAAGAACAGCGCCGACGTGGCCGCGTGCCGCCGGGCGACCTTCTCGTTCTGCGCCTGCTCGGGCGACAGGTCCGGCGGCAGCGGCACGTAGTCGGACCCGCCCTCGGGCACCCCGGCGGCCTCGCGGTAGCGGCGCAGCTGCGTCTCGCTGAGCGTCTGGCCGTTCAACTCGCCGTGCTTCACCCACATCTCGGCGGCCTTCTTCCAGGCGTCGAGCGACCACTCGCGCTTGTCGCCGACCACCACGGTCCGCTTCCGCGGGCCGCCGGGGCCGGGCTCGACGAACCACGCGTTCGACTCGTCCACCCGGCCGTCCACCTCCCACCCGGCCTTGTCGAACCACCCGTCCTTCGCCAGCGTCTCGGCCTGGTACGTCTGCGCCCGCGACGGCCCCTGGCGGAAGATGATGAGCATCGGCAGCCGCGGCACCCGGTACTTGAACTGGTCGAACTCGCCGGGCCGCGGCGTCGCCGACGGGACCGGGTCCTTGGTCTCGGGGTCCCGCGGGTTGGGCGGGACGATGGTGTTGGCGTAGGCGAACCACGCCCGGGCCGCGAGGAAGCCGGAGAACGCCGGGTCGCGGTTGATCTCGCCGGCCGCGGCCTCGTCCGGCCCCTCGTTGAACCGCGGCGGCAGGGCCGGGAACTGGCGGTCGGGCTCGGCCGGCTCGCCGCTCGCGTTGCGGAACCGGCTCGGCACCTTCTCGTTGGCCTTCAGGAATTCGACCACGTCGGCCGGGGTGCGCGCCCGGAGCGTCTCGTAGCTGAGGTTCTTCTTGTCGCGGTCGCGCCGCTCCTCGCCGCGGAGCCGCCGCACCAGCAGCGGGTTCTTCTCGCAGAACGCCTGGAACGCCTTCAGGTCGACGCCGCCGTCCTTGTCGTAGAAGTCGTTCGCGTTCCGCTCGGCGATCGGGATGTTGCTCAGGTCGTAGAGGCAGCGGAGCGTCTGCACCTGGTCGGCGACGCCGAACTTGTTCTGGTAGTAGAACCCGATCTGGTAGCGCATGTCGGGCGACTTCCGGTTCCGCCGCTCGCCCTCGCTCAGCAGCTCGATGCCGCGGGCGATGTAGAAGTACATGTCGCCCATCGACTGCATCTCGACCGACACGTTGTACGCGATGTTCCAGCTCTGGAAGATCCACGGCGTGATGAAGTGCGGCTGCAGGGTGGTGACGGCCTTGACCAGCTGCTCGAACTCGTGGAAGTCGCTCCGCTTCTGCTTCTCGATGGCGCTGTACCACAGGACGGTGACCATGGCCCCGCGCGAGCCGAGGAGCGACAGCTCGGCGATCGAGCCGAGGACGTTGGGGTCGCCCTGCTCGAGCTCGCGCAGCTCGTACTTCGTGGCCTGACTCTTGATGGTGCGGTCGGCGAGCGCCGTCGCGACCTGCACCTTGCCGGCCAGCGGGATGTCGAGGGTGCCGCGCCAGTACATGCTGACGGTGAACAGCGCGACGATGGCCCCGAGGTACCACAGCTTGCGGTGGAGGGTGGCCTTCTGGAGCGGGTTCATGTGCCTTGCCTCAAGCTGTCAGCTCGATCGGGTCAGGTCTTCGTCCGGTAGCCGCGGGCTTCAGCCCGCGCTAACGTGGACGCGGGCTGAAGCCCGCGGCTACCGGCCTTCACGCCACCACATCAGTTCGCCACTTCCCGCGACTTCATCAGGTAGTACCCGAGGATGAACCACGGGATCAGGTAGCCCGCGGTCATCAGCAGGTTCACCAGCAGGTACTCGATGTTGACGTTGAACCCCTCGGACACGAACGGGGTCCAGTTCAGCGACTCCACGTCCGGGATCATGTTCTGGATGCGCCGCACCACCCACGCCCAGCCCTTGTCCATGAATTGTAGCGCCTTGCCGCCCGCGGTCTCCGACGACGGCGCCGTCGGCGTCTCGGCCTTCACCAGCCGCGAGATCGACTCGAACGGCCCGCCGCCGATGTTGCGGTTCAGCGCCAGGTCGGCCAGGTGGTCGGTCGCGAACCCGGTCATGAAGATGAGGCCGGTCACGAGGAGGCTGAGGACGCCGCTCTGGTAGGTGCTGCACACCACCGCCAGCCCCACCACAATGCACAGCCGGCACCACAGGCCGACCATCCCCTTCACGAAGTTGACCGAGAACGGCTGGTTCCCCTCCAGCAGGTACAGGTCGGGCTCGGCCATGCCGAGGAGTTGGCCGCGGCTCTCGCACTTCACCGCAACTGACACGCGCGGGCCGGGCCGCTTCTTCCCTTCGATGTCGGTCACGTCCGGCGGCGTCCCCTGCTCGGCGTTGCGGAACAGGCCGGCGGGGAGGTGGACGAACTCGACCGCGTGGTCGTTGGCCTCGCGGTTGCGAATCTCGTAGTACCCGTACCTCTCGGCCAGCTCGTTCGCCGCCTTCCAGCCGTCGCTCCCGGGCGCCGCCCCCTCGGGGTTGCGGCCGGCCTTCCGCAGCGCCTCCAGGTCGGCCTTGTACTCCTTGTACTTCTCCTTGTTGGCCCACTCCCACTCGCCGCTGTTGTCCTTCGGCGGCACCTGCGGGCAGGCGTGCGTCACCGCCCGGAAGGTGCAGAACACCCCCTTGTTCTCCTCCCCCTTCGTCAGCTTGAACACGTCGAACGTGAACTCGCAGACGACCGCCTCCCGGTCCGCCTTCCCCAGCGCGGCCGGCACCGTCACGAACTGCCACACCCCGCGCTGCGGCGAGGCCGGGTCGCCGGCGATGTACTTGCGGTACTCGAACTCCCGGCCGACGTTCGTCCCCTCGAAGTCGGCCTTCTTGCTGCGGAACTCCAGCTTCCCGCGCACCGGCACCCGGGCCGTCGCCGACTCGGCCGTGGCCTTCGCGTCGACGTTCGCCGTGTTCAGCACGAGCAGGGTGAACAGCGTGAGGGCGGCGAGCGCCGCCGTCATCAGCGCGGTGTACCCGAAGAACCGCCCGGCCACGATCTCGAACCGCTCGACCGGCTTGGTGACGACGGTGTGGATCGTCTGGTTCTTGATGTCGTTCGGGATGCTGAACGCCGCCAGGAGCGCCGCGGTGCTCAGCACCAGGAGCGTGATGAACACGCTCGACGCCGTGACCAGGATGCGGAACTCGTCGGACGGGCGGACCTGCGCCATCCACACGTTGCGGAACAGGAAGAACGGCAGGATGATCAGCCCGAGCCACAGCAGCCGGGAGCGGACGGCCTCCTTGTAGCCGAGCTTGGTCAGCGCCCAGATGCGCCGCGAGCGGAGCTTCAGCAGGTCGCGGGCGAACGGCTCGCCGATGGACAGGATGGCGAAGATCCCGCCGACCATGAGGAGCATCGGCTGCAATTCCCAGTGAAGGACCGGCGGCGGGACGACGACGACGCTTCCCGGGGGCGGCGGCGGCAACTCCGGGGCGGCGCCGCGGCCGAGGAACATCAGCGCGAACACCCCGAGGTAGCAGACCGCGGCCATGAGGCCGGTCATGAGCATGAACGACGACACCGGCACGCGCATCTTCTCCGACTGCGACTTGTCCGTCGGCACCGACCGGGCGTAGAGGAGGTACAGCACGAGGCCGACGGCGGCGAACCCGCCGGCGTCCTGGAGCCACGCCTGGACGAGGCCCGGCATCTGGGTGAAGCCGTACGGCTCGCCGCGGTCGAGCTGGAGGATGCCGAAGAGGGCCGGCGACGTCACGGGAGCGACCTCGGGGACGGTGGGCGGGGGCGACCGACTCTCAGGACGGCAGTACGGAGTTGCGAACCGCCCCGTCGGCCGGCGGCAGGTAGCGGCGGCCGGGCCGGGCCTTCGACTCCTCGACGATCTTCAGGAACAGCTCCTCGAGCGTCGTCGTCGGGTGGCCGACCGCTTCGAGGGTGCCGCCGTGCTTGCGGAACACCTCCTCCAGGTCGGCCCGCAGCTCCGGCGACTCGCGGACGGACGTGGCCCGCACCTGGATGCGGTTCTGGTCCTCGACCAGCTTCGACACCGCCCCGAGTTCCTGCAGGTCGCCGTTGTACAAGATGGCGATGCGGTCGCAGACGTCCTGCACGTCGTCGAGCCGGTGGCTGCACATCAGGACGGTCTTACCCTGCTTCCGGAGATCGAGGATCAGGTCCTTCATCCACCGGGTGCCGAGCGGGTCGAGGCCGCTGGTCGGCTCGTCGAGGATGACGAGCTCGGGGTCGTTGATGAGCGCCTGGGCAAGGCCGATGCGCTGGCGCATGCCCTTCGAGTACTCCTTGAGGATGCGCTTCTTGTCGGCGGACAGGCCGACCATGTCGATGAGCTTGGCGGCGCGCTCGCGGCGGACCGTGGCCGGCATGTCGAACAGCCGGCCGTAGAAGTCGAGGGTTTCTTCCGCGTTCAGGAAGCGGTAGAGGTACGACTCTTCCGGCAGGTAGCCGATGCGCTCGTTCTTCTCGACCTTGGCGGCCGGTTCGCCGAACACGAAGGCGTCGCCGGCGGTGGGGAACAGGAGGCCGAGGAGGAGCTTGATGGTGGTGGTCTTGCCGGAGCCGTTGGGGCCGAGGAGGCCGAAGATTTCGCCCTTGTGGATGGTGAGGTCGAGGGCGTTGAGGGCGGTCTTCTTCTTGCGGCCCCAGAAGTCCCGGTAGACCTTCGTGAGGCTGCGGGTTTCGACGACGAGGGTCTGAGACATCGGGGGGGCTCCGGGCCGCAGTCGCGGGCACAACTAGATATACGGGCGCGGGAAGCGGGTGGTTCGCGCCGGACGGGTTACGTCAGGAACGGCATCCACTCGCCGTTGCCGGCGAGCACCTCGTTCGGCCGGAACCGGGCCTTGTACTCCAGCGACCGGCACCCCTTGACGTAATAGCCCAGGTAGACCTGTTCGTACCCCAACTCCGCGGCGCGGGCCAGCACCGACAGCACGTTGAACGTCCCCGGCGACCGCTCCCGTTCGTCCGGGTCGTAGTAGAAGTAGATGGCCGAAAGCGCCCCCGGCAAGTGATCCACGTAGCCGACGCCGGTCAGCCGCCGCCCGCGGTAGTACCGCCATTCCTCCGTCGGGAACGGGTTGACCGTGAACGACTCGGCGTACTCCATCGCGTCTTTCGGGCCGTGCCCCGGCCACCCCTTGCTCTCGGCCTGGAAGGCGTGGAACCGGTCGTACAGCGCCAGCTTCGCGGGCGTCACCTTCGGCGTGTCGATGACGAGGCGGGTGTCGGCGTTCGCGGCCGCGGCACGGCGCTGGCTGCGGTCGGGGTGGAACGTCGCCACCGGGACGCGGAGCGACCGGCACGCCGAGCAACCTTCGCACACGGGTCGGAAGAACTGGTGCCCGAAGCGCCGCCAGCCGGCGACCATGCGGCCGGCGTAGTCGGCGGCGTCGGCCGCGGCGACGACCTCGTACTCGAGCGACGCCGCCCGGTCGGGGAGGTACGCGCACGGGTGCGGCGGCGTGGTGAAGGTGAGGAGTGACACCATAGTGGACAGTGGGCAGTGGACAGTTCGGACCGGAGGACAAGGCTTTCTTACTGTCCACTGTCCACTGTCCACTACTGAACGAATTCGACCGCCACCGGCGCCGGGATGATGCCGGCGCGGTGCGCCTCGTCGAGCAGCTTGCGGATCGCCGCCCGGCCGCGGTCGCCGTAGTCCAGCGTCCAGTCGTTCACGTACATGCCGACGAACTTGTCCGCCAGGTCGATGTCCATGTCGCGGGCGTACTGGAGGGCGTGGGTCAGCGCCTCGCGGCGGTGGTCGAGCCCGTAGCGGATGCTCTCCTTCAGCAGCCGGCTCACCTCGCTCATCAGCGGCGCGCCGAGGTCTTTGCGAATGACGTTCCCGCCCAGCGGCAGCGGCAGGCCGGTGCGGTCCTGCCACCACACGCCCAGGTCCACGGCCAGGTGCAGCCCCTGGTTCTGGAACGTCAGCTGCCCCTCGTGGATGATCAGCCCCGCCTCGTACTTCCCGGCCGCGAGCGCGGGAATGATCTCGTCGAACGGGATCACCTCGTACTTCAGCTTGTCGGCGGCGCCGATCGACTCGAACAGCAGCTTCAGCGTCAGGAACGCCGTCGTCAGCGTGCCAGGAACGGCGATCGTGACGCCGGGCAGGTCTTCGACCTTCATCGGCTTGCGGGTCACGACCATCGGGCCGTACTTGTCGCCCATGCTGCACCCGCTCGACAGCAGGGCGTACGTGTCGAGGAGGTAGCTGTAGGCGTGGATGCTCACGGCCGTCACTTCGAGCTCGCCCTTCAGCGCCCGGCGGTTCAGCGTCTCGATGTCCTGCAATTCGTGGGTGAAGCGCAGGTTCCCCGTGGGAATCTTGTCGTTGGCGAGCGCGTGGAACATGAACGCGTCGTCGGGGTCGGGGCTGTGGCCGACGCGGATGAGCTGGGTGGTCATGGGTCAGTCCAGGTAGCCCGGCGGGGCGCCGGCGGGCTCGCCGGCGTAGGCGACCGTGCCGCGGTCGAGCACGACCAGCGTGTCGGCCACCCGCTTCAGCGCGGGGATGTCGTGGGTGACGATCACCATGGTGGTTTGCAGCTGCTCGTCGTCGGCCAGGTCGTCGATCACCCGCATCACCTCGGCGGCCATGCGGGGGTCGAGGGCGCTGGTCGGTTCGTCGAACAGGATCGCCGCGGGGTTAACCGCCAGGGCGCGGGCGATCGCAACACGCTGTTGCTGCCCGCCGGAGAGCTGCGCCGGTTTCGCCGCCGCCTTGTCGGCCAGCCCGACGCGGTCGAGGAGCCGTTTGGCGGTCGCTTCGGCCTCCGCCGCGGGCCGGCCGAGGGCGTGGACGGGGCCGCTCATGACGTTCCCGAGCACGGTCATGTGCGGGAACAGGTTGAACGACTGGAACACCATGCCGACGCGCCGCCGCAGCTGAACGAGCGTGGCCCGCGGGGGCGTGCCGCCGCCGACGAGCCGCACGTCGCCGACGGCGACCTCGCCGGCCTGGAACGGTTCGAGCCCGTTGACGCAGCGGAGCAGGGTGCTCTTGCCGCTCCCCGACGGGCCGACGACGCCGGTCACCTTGCCGCGCGGGAACTCGACCGACAGCCCGTTCAGGATGCGGAGCGCCCCGTGCTCCTTGACGAGGTTCGTGACGCGGATCATCGCGCACCCCCGTGGCCGATCTTGGCCTCCGCCCAGCGCGCCATCACCGCCATCGGGTAGCTCATCATCAGGTACAGCAGCCCGACGGCGACCGCCAGTTCGAGCACGAGGCTCGGGTAGATCTTGTACTGGTAGTACAGCCCGGTCAGTTCCACGATCATGATCGTGGAGCAGACGGCGGTGTCCTTGAATAGCGCGATGAAGTCGTTGGTGACGGGCGGGATGACGATGCGGAACGCCTGCGGCAGCACGACGCGTCGAACGGCCACGGCGGGCGTCATGCCCAGCGCCAGCGCCGCTTCGAGCTGGCCGCGCGGGACGGCGAGCAACCCGGCCCGGTAGTTCTCCGCCTCCGCCGCGGAGTAGTTCACCGCCAGCGTCAGGATCGCGGCGACGTACTTGTTCAGCGACAGCCACTCCTTCAGGGTCTCCGAGCCGAGCAGCACTCCGATCTGCGGCAGGAGGTAGAACACGACGAACAGCTGCAACAGCAGCGGCGTGCCGCGCAGCACCTCGACGTACACCGCCAGCGGCGCCCGCAGCAGCCACGGCCCGTACACCCGGCCGAGCGCCACCAACAGGCCCAGCAGCATCGCCAGCGGGAACGACGCGAACGCTAGCAGGAGCGTCCGGGATGCCGCCAGCGCCAGCTTGTCGAGAATGCCGCGGAACGTCGGCGACACCGGCGGCTCGCCGCCCTCCGTCGAATCCAGTTCGTTCGCCACGTCCGGCCACGGCTGCTCGGCCAGGTAGCTGAGCCGCTGCTGGGCCGAGTTCCACAGCCGATACTTCTGGTACAGCTCGCGCAGCTTCCCGGACCGAATCCCCTTGCGGATCGCCTCGTTCAGCCGCTCCCTCAGGGCGTCGTCGCCGGGCCGGGTGAGGATGACGTAGTACCCCATCCCGGCCGGCTCGTCGACCACCTTCAGCTCGGGGTAACGACCCTCGAGGACGTAGTACGTCGCGGCCGGGGCGTCCTGCACGGTCGCCTTCACCCGGCCCTCCTTGACCAGGTCGAACATCTCGGTGACCGTCTCGCTCGACTCCAGCTTCACCGCGTCGCCGAACCGCTGTTGGAGGTACCGCTCGGACGCCGACCCACGGAGGACGCCGACGGTCATCGGCTCCTTCTGCCGGGCGAGGTCGGCCCACGACGCGACCGTGGTGTTCGTGACCGGGACGATCAGGCGGAGGGAGTAGACGAAGTACGGGACCGTCGTGGGCGTGTCGGTGTGGCGCTCGGCACTGAACTCGTAGCCGTTCAGGACGATGTCGAGGTCGGTGCCGCGCTTCAGCAACTCGGGGAGGTTGTCCCACTGGTTCTGCACGAACACCGGCTCGCGGCCGAGCTCCTTGCCGAGGAAATCGGCGAACTCCACCTCGAACCCGACGAGCTTCCCCGCGGCGTCCTCGAAGATGTAGGGGGCGCCGCCGTTCTTGTCGCCGCCCCAGCGGAGCGGCGGCGCCTGCGCCGCGGCCGGCCCGGCGACCAGCGCGCAGACGACGACGGCGAACAACCCGCGGGTCACGGCGGCTCCTCAAGTGGTGTCGGCAGAAATGTATGAGGGAAGGGGTGGGCGGAAAGCCCACCCGCCGCGGCGGGTGGGCTTTAGCCGGCGTTCAAGCGTCGCGCCGCAGCGGCTTCGCCTCGTACTGCGCGGGGATGCTCACGACGGCGTCGTAGAGTGGCGCGTCCGCGCACCGCCGGCCGACGACACGCGCGTATCCCAGGTTCCGCCCGGCGTCCGCCTCCACGGCGTCGATCTCAATTGTGTTCTGCGGGGCGATCTCGCGGAGCCAGTCGCGCCAGTACGTCCACCCGTCGGCGAGCCAGTCGGCCGTCTCGACGTCCACGATGCCGGTCTTGTGCCAGTGCCGCTGCCACCACGCCGCGGTGTGGAAGCACCACGGGCGGTCCTGGTCCCACCACGCCCGCAGGTAGGCGGGCACGTCGCCGGCGAACTCCTCGGCCAGCCCCACCTGGGCGATGCCGACCTGACCGCCGGGCTTCACCAGCCGGGCCAGCGTGTTCAGGTACGTGTCGTCGG
>DASPHQ010000159.1:0-6594 GCA_035629595.1 Urbifossiella sp.
TCGTCCGCTACTGGACGTTCGTCGTCATGCTGCTGGCGTTCCTCGGCGTCGGCGCCGCGGAGGTGGCGGAGCGGCGGCGGCTGACCGTCCTGTCCGGGCCGCTGCGGCGCACCGGCGTGCTGCTGCCGCTTGTGCCGCTGCTGGCATTCTGGGTGAAGCCGCCGGGGTTCGTCCTCGCCTTCGCCGACGACGCCGCCCCCGGCCTCCGGCCGTTCCTCGGCTACCTCGAAACGCTCCCCCAACACTTCGACTCCTACGCCGGCCTGTGGTTCCTCGGCGGGCTCCTCTACGGCCTGGTCGCGCTGCAGCGGCGGTCGTTCGGGTGGGCGGTGCTCGCGGCCCTCGCGGCGAACGCCGGCGTCTGGTCGCTGCTGGCGCACACCGGCGTCTCGGCCACGGCTCACCCGCAGGTGTGGGTCATCCCGCTGGCGCTGATCGTGCTGGTCGCCGAGCACGTCAACCGCCGCGAGCTGAAGCCGGAACTCGCCACCGGGCTCCGCTACGCCGGCGTCGGGCTGCTGTACGTGTCGTCGGCCGCGGACATGTTCATCGCCGGCGTCGGCGAGTCGCTGTGGCTGCCGGTCGTGCTGGCGGTGTTCTGCGTCGCCGGCATCCTCGGCGGCATCCTGCTGCGGGTGCGGGCGTTCCTGTTCCTCGGGGCCGGGTTCCTCCTGCTGGACGTGTTCGCCATGATCTGGCACGCCGCCGTGGACCGGGCGCAAACCTGGGTGTGGTACGCCTCCGGGATCGTCCTCGGGGCGGCGATTCTGGCCCTGTTCGCGGTGTTCGAGAAGCGCAAGAACGAGGTCCGCGAGGTGGTCGAGGAGCTGCGGAAGTGGGACTGACGCCGGGGCGAGGCTCATTGTGTCTGCGCCACCCCCCGGGGGGTCAGTAGAAGCATTGAGTCGGATTGACAAAAGTATGTTGGAGTAAGGCCGCAGCGGATTCGATCGCGCAACCCATTTCACCGCCTGACGTTGAGTGTGAGCGGAGGAAAAAACCGTCGGACGGAGGGAAGCCTCCTTCTCGATTCGGGCTCTATCCGGGTGCCGGCCCACAGCCCCAGACGCACCCATGCCGCTCCCCGACCTCACCCGCCGCTTCGGTCCGCCGGACGCCACCGGCGACGCCGAACTTCTCCGACGGTTCGCCGACCACCGCGACGAGGCGGCGTTTGAATTGATCGTTTGGCGGCACGGCGGGATGGTCCTCGCTGCCTGCCGCCGCGTCCTCGGCCGGTCGGCCGACGCCGACGACGCCTTCCAGGTCACGTTCCTCGCGCTCGCCCGGCGGGCCGCCGCCATCCGCGACGGGGCGGCGCTCCCCGGCTGGCTCCACCGCGTCGCCCGCCGGGCCGCCGGGCGGGTGAAGGCGGCCGCCGCCCGCCGGGCTGAGCGGACCATGGCCGCGCTGCCCGAGCCGGCCGTCGAGCCTACGGCGCCGGACGACTTCGGGCCGGTGCTCGACGAGGAGATCGACCGGCTCCCGGAGAAGCTGCGGCGGGCGTTCGTGCTCTGCCACCTGGAGGGCGTCACGAACGAGGCCGCCGCCGAACGGCTCGGCTGCCCGAAGGGGACGGTCCTGTCCCGCCTGTCCCGGGCGCGGGAGCGGCTGCGCGACCGGCTCACCCGCCGCGGCGTCGTCGCCCCGGCCGCGGTCACCCTCCCCGCGGCCGCCCCGCCGTCGGCCGCAGTCGCGGCGGCGACCGCCCGCGCCGCCGCGGCGTTCGTCGTCGGCCCGCCGCCCGCCGAGGTTCCGACCCACGTCGTCACGATCACCCAGGGAGTGCTGCGAACCATGCGCCTCACCCAGCTCCGCCCGATCGGTCTGGTCGTCGCCCTCGTTCTCGTCGCCGGTGTCGGGCTCGCCGCGAGCGCCGGTCGCCCCGCGCCGCCGGCCGACCCGCCGCTGGTGCCGGTCGCGGTCCCAGTCGCGACAGCCCAGCCGGGTCCGGCCCGTCCGGCGGCCCCGCGCGTGCTCGACCTGAAGTCGCAGGACTGGCCGCAGGTCGGGCCGGTGGTGTTTTCGCCGGACGGGTCGCTCCTGGCTGTGCCCGGGCACCGGACCGAGGGGATGACCACGCAGGAGGTGCTGTCGGTGTGGGAGGTCGCCACGGGGAAACTCCGCTACGCGGTCCGCGGGGAGGAGGCCGGCGGGGCGGGGCTGACGTTCTCCCCGGACGGCAAGTCGATCGCGCTCCCGTGTACGGAGCTCGGCGAGGTGGTCGTCCGCGGCGTCGGTGCGGTGACGGGGCGCGAGGTACTGCGGGTGAAGCACCGCCTCGTGAGCGGGGCCGCGTACTCGCCGGACGGCAAGCACCTCGTCACCATCAGCACGGCGTTCGCCGGGCGGGAGACGATCAGCGAGCTGCGGGTGTGGGACGCGGCCACCGGGCGGGAGCGGTTCGCGGTGCCGACGGAGAAGGGGGAGGTGCTGCACGGCCCGGTGTTCGGCCCGGACGGCCGGATGGTGGTCGGTACGAGCCTCAAGACGGTCCGCGTGTTCGACCCTGCCACCGGCAAGGAGCGCCCGCCGCTGCGGCTCCCCGGCGACTGGAGCCCCTACGTGGCGCTGACGCCGGACGGGTCGAAGCTGTTCCTGGTGGTGGACGGCCGGCCCAAGCTCCTCGACGCGGCGACCGGTCGCGAGGTCCGCGCCTTTGGCGGAGCGGGGCCGGCGTGCGGGTACGGGGCGCTGTCGCCGGACGGGACGAGGGTGCTGGGGGTGACGACCGAGAACCGGGTGGTGGTGTGGGACGCGGCGACCGGGGCGGAGAAGTCGACGATGGGCCGGGCCGAGGAGCGGGTGAGTGACGGCACCGCGTACTTCACCCCGGACGGCCTGTACGTGGTGGCAACGTGGTCGCAGCAGACGGCCGACGGCACGGACCAGGTGCCGTGGTTGGCGGTGTACGCCGCCGACGGCCGGCCGGTGCGGCGCGAGCGGGGCGTGAAGGGCGTGGACTTCGACCCGGCGACGCGCTCGGTCGCGGTGGTGACCGGCCACATCATCCGCGCCGACGGCACCCCGCCCGACACAGTGACGATCCACGACGCCGCCAGCTGGCTCGCCGGCGGGGCGAAGAAGGAGTGAGCCGCTAAGCGAAAGGCTGTTGGGGTGGCACGGTCGCCGTGGTACGCTGCGGTGGTGCGAAAGTACCTGCCGCCAGGTGATCGATGACACGAGCCATACCCGGATCACTCGTCCTCGTCACCGCCATCACCGCAGCCACCACGTCGGCCCAACCCACACTGGCCCCCGCGCGGAAGCTCGACATCGCCAAGCACGGGTGTGAATACGTGCATCGGATGGAGTTCTCGCCGGACGGCTCGGTGCTCGCTGTCGCCGGATCGGGGGCTTCGGGACGGCAGGGTCAGGTATTGCAGTTGTGGTCCGTCGCTGACGGGCGACACATCCGCACCCTGCACGCGGACGCCAACGAGGATTTCGCTCTCTCGCCCGACGGCAAGACGCTCGCCATCCCCAACAATCGGGCCGGGGAAGTGGTGCTGTGGGACGTGCCCGGTGGCAAGGAGTTGCGCCGCCTCAACCACCCAGACGTCCGCGGGGTGGATTTCTCACCCGTTGGTAACGTCCTGGCCACCTACACCTGGAAGGTGGATGCTGACTGCAACCGTGATCAGATTCTCATTTGGGACACCGCGACCGGGAAGCAACTTTATGCAACGACGTCGCGACCAGAAATCCACATCACGTTTGCGGTCGACGGGCGGTTGTTGTTCTGGGGGTACGACCGGCGGTTACGTTGCTGGGATCCGGTGACACGTAAGGAACGCCCGCCAGTAATCATCCCCCCCGGACACGGACGGGTATCTCACCCCGTCGCCGAGCGGCAACGAAGTGCTGGGCTTGGACAGTAAATCCGGGCGTCTCCGACTTCACGACGCCACGACGTTGAAGGTATTGCGAGGGTTCGGCGACGGGAAGGACGCCCTGTTTGCCGACAGGATTGATGCGTCGTTCACCCCGGGTGGAACCGCTTTCCTGGAGGGAAAGGATTTGGTGGAGACCGAGGCGTTTACGCGCGACGGGAAACAACTCCTGGTCGGAAGGGGAAGCGGTCGAGTTGAGGTTTGGGACACGGCAACCGGCAAGCGGTTGTCGTCGTTCATCCGCCCCGACCGCGAGAGTACATTGGTCCCGTCGGTTGACGGTGTACCGGATGGAAAGCACGTCATGGTACGGCAGATGATCCCGACCAGCACCGCCGGCATCGTGTACAGCCACACCATGATCTACACCCTCGACGGTCGGGTGGCCCGTCGTGCGCCGGACGCGTGGCAATTGGAGTTCGATCCGTCCGGTCGGTCCGTCGCGGTGTGGGACATGGTTCCCGGTGAAGCCGACCGCGGACGCACGATCATGATCCACGACACCGCGGCGTGGCTGGCCGGCGGGGCGAAGAAGGACTGATCCGTATCATGTCCCGCGTTCCTCGCGCGGGGCCGTCCGATGCTCGACCCGATCGCCATGATCCGCCCACGGCGGCCGGTCACCGGCATGTCCGCCATCCTCCTCCCGTTCACCGACACCGGCGACATCGACTGGCCGGCGTTCGACGCCCACGTCGCCCGCACCGCTGCGGCCGGGCTCGTCCCCGCCGTCAACATGGACACGGGATTCGGCAACTTCCTCGATGACGACACCAAACGCCACGCCCTCGACCGCACCCGCACCGTCCTCGGCGGCGGACGGTTCGTCGCCGGGGCGTTCGTCGGCGACGCGCCCGGCGCCCGCTTCGACGCCGACGCCTACGCCCGCGCCATGGCCCCCGTCGTGGAACGCGGCGGCACCCCCGTCATCTTCCAGAGCTACGGCCTCACCGGGCTCCCCGACCCGGAGCTGGTCGCCGCCTACGAGACGCTCGGGCGGCACTGCGACGGATTGATCGGCTTCGAACTCGGCACCATGTTCGCCCCGTTCGGCAAGATTTACTCCCTCGACGCTTATCGCGGCCTGCTCGGCGTGCGGAAGCTGATCGGGGCCAAGCACTCGTCGCTCGACCGCGTGCAAGAGTGGGAGCGAATTCAACTCCGCGACGCGGTGCGGCCCGACTTCCTGGTGCTGACCGGGAACGACCTCGCCATCGACATGGTGGTGTACAGCAGCGACTACCTGCTCGGCCTGAGCACGTTCGCGCCGGACCTGTTCGCGCTCCGCGACCGCTACTGGAAGGACGGCGACCCGCGGTTCTACGGGCTCAACGACGTGTTGCAGTACCTGGGGTTCTTCGCGTTCCGGGCGCCGGTGCCGGCGTACAAGCACTCGGCGGCGATGTTTCTGAAGCTCCGCGGCTGGATCGGCTGCGATAACACGCATCCGCGGAGTGCGACGCGGCCCGACAGCGACCGGGCGGTGCTGAAGGGGATCGCGGAGATGCTGGGTATTTGATTCGCCGCTTGCGGCGTTGCAGCGCGTGCATCGCCGCAAGCGGCTGCGTGAGTCACTTCCGCCGCCGCCGCGGCCGCTCCTCTTCCTCTTCCTCGTCGTCGTCATCGTCATCACGTTGTCGGGCGGCCTTCTTCCCCTTCTTCCGCGGCTTCTCCTCCGGCTTCTTCCGCAGCAGCAGGAACGCCAGCAGCCCCAGTAGCAACAGCACGGCCCCGCCGATGCTCAGCCACAGCCACAGGTTCGACGACTCCTTCGGCGCCGGCGCCGGCGTCGGGGCCGGCTCCGAAGGTGGTGCGGCCTTCGGCGGGGTGGGGGCGGGCTCCTCCACCTTCGGCGCCGGCGGCTCCGGCTCCGGTGTCGGCATCGGCGGGGGAGGGGGCGGTGGCGGCGACGGCGCGGGGGTGTTCACCTGCGTCGTCAGCCGCGACGGGTCCACGAGCAGCCGCTTCGACAGGTCCGGCGTCAGGTTGGCGCGCTTCAGGAACAGCACCGCCAGCGCCGTGTTGATGGCCGGGTGGTCGGCGGGGTAGCCGCCGTCCTCCCAGCTGCCGTTCGCCTTCTGGTGCGTGCAGAGGATTTCGGCGCCCCACTTGTACCAGTCCTTGTTGTCGAGCTGCGTCACGTCGTACAGCACGGCGATGCGCTCGAGCGCCCACAGGTAGTACAGGCCGCCGACCTCCTTCGGTGTCGGCCGGTTGCCGACGAACCCGGTCGGCGCCCCGACCCGGCCGCCGAGCATCTTGAACGCCTTGAGGATGCGCGGGTCCTGCTCCGGGCGGACGTTCTCGTTCTTGTCCAGGTCGAGGGCGTGGCCGATCGCCAAACCCAACAGCGCGACGCACGTGAGGGCGGGGGAGCCGCCCGACTTCCCCTCGGCGGAAAAGTCGTAGCCCCAGCTGCCGTCGGCCGCCTGGCTCGTCTGGAAGCGGCGGTTCAGCAGTGCGAACGTCCGCTCCGTGGGCACCTCGTGGCGGCGGGCGGCCCACAGGCCGATGGTGGCGAAGTGGGTGTTCGAGTTGTCGGTGGTCCCCGTGATGGGGTCGTTCCGCTTGTCGGGCGGTTCGGTCGTCGGCAGCCGGGCGAAGTCGGTGACGTACACCGGCAGGCCGCGGATGCTGGTGTTCAGCGCGCCGACCACCTTGGTCGCGTCCGCGGGCGCGGCGCCGGCGGCCCCTTTCGCCG
>DASPHQ010000160.1:0-6410 GCA_035629595.1 Urbifossiella sp.
CCGCCCTCGTGCCGCAGCAGCCGCTCGCGGGCCTGCGGGTCGGTGCCGAACTTCACGGCCCCCTTCAGCGCTGCCAGCGACGGGTTCCTGGCGAGCCACACTTCGCCGAAGCCGCCGCTGCCGAGGAGCTCGCCGAGCACCCACCCGGGCCGGCCGGGGAGCGGCTCGCCGGGGCGGAACTTCGGCAGCCGCGACGGCAGCCGGCGGGCCAGGTCGTTGCCGTCGGCGAGGGCGAACTGGTCGGGGACCGACTTCCCGGACGGGTCGTCGGCCCGGCGGAGCGAGGCGCGGACGGCGCCGGGGACTTGCGTCAGGTACAGCTCGAGCGCCGCCTTCTCGGCCGGGGCGGCGTCCTTCGCCACCTCCGCCACCACCTGCTCGGCGACCTTGCGGACCTCCTCGATGCCGGCGGCGGCGACGGCGACGACCTCGTCGCGGATCTGGTCGGTACGCTTGCGGTCGCGGAGGCGGCGGTGGGCGTCGTTGGCGACGTCGTAGAGGAACCCACCGCCGGGGACGAGCTCGGCGAGGCCGCGGACGCCCTTGGCGACGACCGCCTCGGCGACGCATTGCAGCAGGGCGTACATCGGGCCGGCTCCGCGGGGGACGGGCGTCGGGGGTGATTCGCCGCCCACGGGGAATGATTGTACCGCACTGCGGCGGCCGGGGGCGAGGGAAGTCACCCCGGTGGCACCCCGACACGGGAAAGGTACGATGAGTCCTGACCCCGGGGAACACGCCATGCGATACGCCGCCACGCTCGTCCTCGCCCTCCTCCTTCTGCCCGCCGCCCGCGCCCAGGAAAAGACATTCGACTCGGGCGGGGTGAAACTCGCCTACCTCGATCAGGGCGAGGGCGAGGCGGTCGTGCTGCTCCACGGGTTCACCCTGTCGGCCGAGGAGATGTGGACCAAGATGCCCCTCACCGAGACCCAGTTCCTCCCCGCCCTGAAGGGCTACCGGGTTCTCGCCCTCGACCAGCGGGGCCACGGCCGGAGCGGGAAGCCGCACGACCCGAAGATGTACGGGAAGGAGATGGCCGAGGACGTGGTCCGGCTCCTCGACCACGCCAAGGTCAAGAAGGCTCACGTGGTGGGGTACTCGATGGGGGCGTTCGTCGCCGGGAAGCTGCTCGTCACACACCCCGACCGGCTGCTGAGCGTCACGTTCGGCGGCGGCGGACCGCTGTTTCAGCCGCCCCAGACGTTCGCCGACACGATCACCGCCACCGCGGAATCGCTGGAGAAGGGGAAGGGGATCGGGCCGCTCATCGTCGCCCTGACCCCGGACGGGCAGGAGAAGCCGAGCCTCGAGCAGGCGGCGGCGTTCAGCGACCTGTTCCTCGGAAAGAAGGACCAGAAGGCCCTAGCCGCGGTCCTCCGGGGCCGGGCGGGCTGGCAGGTGACCGAGGCGGAACTGCGGGCGAACAAGGTCCCGGTCCAGTTCGTCTACGGCAGCCGCGAGGTGCAGGGCCTCAAGGACATCATCGCGGGATCACGGCGGGCGCTGCCGCGGGCCGGCGTGGTGGTGGTGGAGAAGGGGGACCACGGCAGTTCCTTCGCCACGCCGGAATTCCGCCGGGCGGTGGTGGACTTCCTGCGGGCGAACAAGGAGTGACGGGCATTCCGTTGCCTGCTACTTTCGCCCGCCCTCTTCTGGTATCATCCGCCCGTGGCGTTCCCTCCCTCCCCGCTCCCGGACGCACCCATGCGAAGTCTCGCGCTGCTCCTCTCCGCCCTCCTCGTCGGCTCGCTCGCCGGTCAGGACACGAAAGACGCGCCCAAGAAGAAGGACGCCCCGGTCGTGAAGCCCCGCGAGGGCAAGACCGAAACCATCAAGCTGTTCGACGGCAAGACCCTCGACGGCTGGACCGGCTACACCGACCTGTGGTCCGTCAAGGACGGCGTGATCGTGGCCAAGAACACGGCCCCGCTGAAGTACAGCACGTACCTGAACACGAAGGACAAGTACACCGACTTCCGCCTCACGTTCGCGGCGAAGCTCGTCGAGTCCGAGATGCACTCGGGCGTGGCGTTCTGGGGCGAGGTGTGGCCGAAGGCCGACGGCAAGGTCACCGACCCGAAGGCAGACCGGTCCGAGCACACGTACAAGGGCCACCTCGTCATGTTCCCGTCCGGGTGGGGCATGTACGACCTGTTCGGCCGCAACGGGCTGCCGCCGAGCGGCGTGCCGGCGCGGAACGTCGGCAAGCAGCACGACTGGAACGACATCGAGGTGCTGGCCCAGGGGAACCGCGTCCGCGTCGCGGTCAACGGCACGGCCGTCGTGGACTGGCGCGACCCCGAGCCGAACCGCATCAAGGCCGGCCCGATCGGCCTGCAGTTGCACTCGAACAACGTCCCGCAGGAGATCCACTTCAAGGGGCTGGTGCTGGAGACGTTCCCGCGGGAAGACAAGCTCGTCACGGTGAAGTGAGTCCGGTCCGGGCTGAAAGCCCACCCGCCGCGGCGGGTGGGCTTTGCCACACCCCACCCGCGCCGAGGAAACCGAAACGGATCAGGGCGCCACCGTCCTGGCCGGTCGGAAGCCGACCCCGTCGTCCGGGGTCGTCGGCGGGAAGCTGTTGCGGTTGGCGGACCGGGCGTGCGCCGGCGGGTTGTTGAAGGAGCCCCCGCGCAACACCCGACCGACGCTGTTACTCACGACCGGGCTCGCGTCGCCGGCCGTGGCCCGGACGCCGTCCGCCGCCTTCGGGTGCGGGCGGTAGGCGTCCTGGCACCACTCCCACACGTTGCCGTGCATGTCGAAGAGCCCCAGGTCGTTCGGCCGCCGCGACCCCACCGGGCGACTCGTGCCCAGAGACGTGCCGTCGTACCACCCGTACCGGCCGAGCAGCTCGACCGACATCCCGAACGAGTAGTCCGTTTCCGCGCCCGCCCGGCAGGCCGCCTCCCACTCGGCGTCGGTCGGCAGCCGGTACCCCGTCCGCGCCAGGAAGTCGGGGGCCGTCGCCATCCCCTCGGCGTACTTGCCGTCCGCGTTCGGCAGGTAGCACCACTGCCCCCGCGGAATCCCCTCCTGCTCGCTCAGCCAGTTGCAGTACGCCGCCGCGTCGTACCACAGCACCGTGATCGCCGGGCAGTCGCCCGTCCGGGCGTACCACCGGTTGTACGCGTGCCGCTCCCGGAACCGGGCGAACTGGTCCACCGTCACCTCCTTCGACGCCAGCGCGAAACTCCGGCCGACCGTCGCCCGGTGCCGCTCGTCGCCCTCCCCCATCCAGACCTCGCCCGGCGTCGGAACCACGACCATCGTGTGGCCCTGCCTGGTGAGGTACCACCGCCGCTGCCCCTCCACCCGGCCCGTGACCAACCCCGCGTCGATTCCGGTCTCGCGGCCCAGTGCGCCCCACTGCCGCAGGACCCACTCGGCGGCGCCGTGAACCCCCGGGTCGGGGTCGTCGCGGTACTGGTCGCGCACCAACGGGAGGTGGTTCAGCCGCTCGGCCGGCGACAACCGGTCCAGGCCGTACTCGCCGAGGCTCTGGAGGAGCGCCCGGCGGACGGACACGTCCTTCTCCGCGCCCAGCCGGGCGGCCAGGACCTTCGGATCGACACCCCCGAGGGCCAGCCGGTCGATCAGGTAGCTCCGCACCGTCGGGTCCGGGCCGTGCTTCAGCATCGGCCACACCGGCTCGTCGTGCCCCATGACGACCAGCGCCATCCCGAGACTCGCCTGCCGCTTCGCCCGGCCGACCCGCTCGTCCGGCGCCGCGGCCGGGTCGGGCGCCTCCAACTCGCGCTCCAACCGGGCGTGGCTGCCGGGGACGACCCGGGCGAAGCTGCCGTAGACGCTGGCGATCACGCCGCGCTCCGACAGGCCTCGGCTCTCGTCCACCAGGAAGTCGGCGAGCGGCGGGGTCAGCCAGCGGCCGGCCCCCTCCAGCGCCGCCGTCCATTGGGCGACGACGAACGGCGGCTGGGCCACCAGCGTCGCCGCCACGTCGCGGCCGACCGGCCCCCACCGCGGGTCGTCGGGCGCGTAGGCCGCCAGCGCGCACGCCGCCCGCAGCCGCCGGCCCGGGTCCTGCGTCGGGTTCTCCAGGACCGCCCACAGCCCCGCCGTCAGGTCGGACTCGTGCCCCGCCAGCCCGTCGCGGATGACGACCAGCTCCGCCGGCTCGGCCGTCAGCAGTCGGTCGGACAGGTAGTCCACCTGCCCGGGGTCCACCGGCAGCAGGGCGAGGCTGGCGTGGAGCCGGCGGCGGGGGTCGCCGGCCTGCTCCGCCTGTGACAGCGCGTCCCGCAGGAGCGGGTCGGCCCACCGGCGGTACGGGGCCATCTCCTTGACGACCGCCGGGGCGTCGGCCGTCGTGGATTCGAGCAGCCGGTCGCGGAGGGTTTGGGCCTTGAGCCGGCCGAACCCTTCCCAGCTGCCGAGCGCGACCGCGAACACGACCAGCGCGACGGCCACGGCCCGCACCGCGTGGTAGCGCGCCGCCGCCCGCATCATCCGCGCCTGGGACGGCGACCAGTCCGTCCGCCGCGTCCACCACCGGACGCCGAGCCACTGCGGCAGCGACGGAAGTTGCCGGGCTTCGGGCCGGGCGGCCCACACCGCGGCGCGGTCCGCCAGCAGCAACTCGGCCCGGCCCCGTCGGCTCTCCTTCTGCTTGCGGGTCAGCCAGTCGCGGAGCGACGGGACGAGGTAGTCGTGCGTCAGCTGGTAGAACCGCGCGGCCCCGCCCGCCGCCCGACCCGCGCCGCCGGCCGGCACGTCCTCCTTCCCCTCCGGATCGGTCGGCGTGATCAGCCGGACCTCGCCGTCGAGGACGCGGACGAGTTCGTCGAAGTCCGCCGGGCGGCCGGCGTACCCCGACGCGGCGAGCAACTCGGCGTCCGACCGCATGTGCCCCTTGATGTCGCTCCCCGTCTCGGGCAGCAGCGCCTTCAGCACGGCGCGGGCGGCCTTCTGGTGGTAGCGGTGTTCCGGCGGCGCCGTGGCCGCGCCGAACGTCTCTTCGAGGAACGCGGCCCCGACGCCCTCCGTGCCGCCGACCGCCTTCAGCGACCGCGGCGTCCACGCCTTGCCCTTCATCATCTCGGCGAACAGGGCCAGCCGCGCGCAGTTCACCTTGTCGTCCTGCGCCAGGTCCGCCACGGCTTGGCCGAGGAACTCGGACTGGTCCTTGGTCGCGTCGCCGGGGCGGTCGGGGAGCCGGCCGAAGGCCCGCCCGAACGCCGCCAGCACCTTCCGCGCGTGGTCGGTGTCGAACAGGTCGGCGAGCGCGCTGTTCTGCCCCTCGGCCAGCCGGACCTCCACGTCCCGCAGGAACCGGCTCACGGCCAGCCAGAAGTCGTCGCGCACCAGGACCAGGCACTGTACCCGCCCGCCGTCGCACTGGCGCAGCGCCTGGACCAACTCGCCGTCCCGCCCGTCCTTGCGGGCGTGGAGCCACTGCTCGAACTGGTCGAGGATGATCAACACCTTCTTCCCCGCGGGGACGCCCTGCCCGCGGCGCAGCCCGGCCAGCGTCGCCGCCAGGCTCGGGTCGGCCGGCAGGGGGGCGCAGCGCTTCCGCAGGCCGTTGAGCAGGCGGGCTTCTGTCTCGCGGGCCGTCGCCTCGACGTACACGGCGACCACGTGGCCCGCCAGCCGCGGCAGCAGGCCGGCCTTCACCAGCGACGACTTGCCGCACCCGGACGGCCCGTAGATCAACCCCACGGGGAAGGTGGCGTCGGGGTCCGTCTCCTCGACCCGCGTCTTCCAGAACCGGAGGCTGTCGGGCAGCCCGTCGCGGTCGCGCGGGCCGGGCATCAGCTCGAGGAAGAAGTCGGCGTCGTGGGCGTCGAACGACCGCAGCCCCTTCGGCACGATGCGGATGGGCTGACGGACCGACGTCGGGGTCGCCGGCGTGACGGGGTCGGCCGCCCACGCCGGCCCGGCCGGGGCCGGTGACGGGGTCGCGGTCGCGGCGGCCGACGGCTCGCCCAGGAACTGGCGCAGCTCGTCGGCCAGGTCCAGCGCCGTCGTGTACCGCTCCGACGCCCGCTTCGACAGCGCCTTGAGGCAGACGCGTTCCAGCTCCTTCGGGATGGCCTCGTCCCACTGCCGGGGCGGGCGGGCCTCGCGCGAGACGATCTGCTCCAGCAGCCCGGCGGGCGTGTCCGCGTGGAACGGCCGCCGCCCGGTCAGCAGCTCGTAAAAGACCACGCCGAGGCTGAAGATGTCGCTGCGGCCGTCGACGCGGTGCCCCTCGCCGCGGGCCTGTTCGGGGCTCATGTAGGCCGGCGTTCCGGCGTAGCTCGGGCCGCTCCCGAAGCCGCCCTCCCGCAGCGCCAGCCCGAAGTCGACGACGAACGGCCGGCCGCCCGCGTCCATCAGGATGTTGCCGGGCTTCACGTCGCGGTGAACGAGCCCGTGGCGGTGGGCGTGGTGCAGCGCCCCGG
>DASPHQ010000161.1:0-9967 GCA_035629595.1 Urbifossiella sp.
CCTGGTTCGGCGCCAGCACCGAGAGCGTCGAGATGGGCGTCGCCGGCGGGCACTTCGGCACCTGGCACGAGACGGCCTCGACGATCCACCTCGCGGTGATGGCCGGCGCCCTCGACGGCCTCGGCTACGGCCGGGCGCTCGGCCGCCTCATCCACGACGACGGCGTGACGCTCCCCGACCCGGCCGAGCTGGCCCGGCTCATCGCCGCCGACCCGGCCGACCCGCTCACCGCGGCGCGGGCGGACCTGCTGCGGGCGATGCGCGAGCAGGGCTGGGTCGGCGGGCGCGTCGAGATCACGCACCGCTGGAAGCACGCGTCGATTCTGGCGGAGGCGTACCGCCACGGGGTGCCGGCGACGGTTCACCCCGGCATCGGGTACGACATCATCTCGAACCACCCGGTGTTCAGCGGGTCGGCGCTCGGCCGCGGCGGGGAGTGGGACTTCAAGCTGTTCGGCGGCTCCGCGGACGGCCTCGACGGCGGCGTGGTGCTGTCGGTCGGGTCGGCGATCATGGGGCCCCAGGTGTTCGAGAAGAGCCTCAGCTGCGTGAACAACATCCGCCTCGGCGCCGCCCGCCCCGCGGTGAGCGGCCACACCATCTACGTCGTGGACCTCCAGGACGGCGGCGGCTGGGACTGGAGCCAGGGCGAGCCGCCCAAGACGAACCCGGCGTACTACCTGCGGTTCTGCAAGAGTTATTCGCGGATGGGCGGGGCGATGCAGTACGTGCAGTGCGACAACGCCGCATTCATCCACCACCTGCTCCACGCGCTGCGGCGCGCGGCCTGAGCCCCGGGGACTCGCACATGGGACCACGGCTGGGGGGGAAGTCGGCGCTCGTCACCGGGGCGGCGTCGGGGATCGGGCTGGCGACGGCCGAGACGTTCTGCCGCGAGGGGGCGGCGGTCGTCCTCGCCGACACGCAGGCCGACGCAGCCGAGGCCGCCGCCGCGCGGCTCCGCGCCGCCGGCCACCGTGCCGTCGCCGCCGCCTGCGACGTGACCAGTTCCGCCGACACCCGCGCCGCCGTCGCGCTCGCGGTGCGGGAGTTCGGCCGGCTCGACGTGCTGTTCGCCAACGCCGGCATCGGCTTCACCGGCGACCTCCTCGCCACCTCCGACGACGACTGGGACCGGGTGATGGCGGTCAACGCCAAGGGCGTGTTCGTGTCGTGCCGCGAGGCCGTGCGGCAGATGCTCGCGCAGACACCGCCGGGCGGGTCGGTGGTCGTCACCGGGTCGATCTCGGGGCTGGTCGGCATCCCCGGGCAGGCGCCGTACGCCCCGAGCAAGGGGGCGGTGGTGGAGCTGACGCGGCAGCTGGCGGTCGAGTACGCGGCGCGGGGCGTGCGGGTGAACTGCGTGTGCCCGGGGACGGTGGACACGGCCGTGTTGCGGAAGGCGATGGCGATGTCGGGCGACCCGCAGGGGTTCCTCGACATGCTCGTGGCCGGGCACCCGATCGGGCGGATCGGCACCGCCGCGGAGGTGGCGGCGGCGGTGGCGTTCCTGGCGTCGGACGAGGCGAGCTTCGTGACCGGCGCCGTGCTGAGCGTGGACGGCGGGTACACCGCCCGCTGACCGCGGCGGGCTCCGACGGACCACCGCGCTCCGTTGTGTATACGCCACCCCCCGGGGGGTCAGTAGAAGCAATGAGTCGGCTTGACAAATTAGCGTTGGAGCGACAGGGAAGACGAGTTGCGGCGCGAGTCCTTGCCGCGCCGGGAGTTGCGGCCGCCGACGCGGATCAGCCCACGGGCTCGCAGGACGGCACGTCGGCGACGAGCGCCTCCTGGAACCGGCGGAGGACGCCGGACAGGGTGGCCGGCGCGACCGGCTTCACGAGGTGGAGGTGGAACCCCGCCGCCCGGGACGCCGCCCGGTCGCCGTCGGTCTCGCAGCCGGTGTGCGCGACCAGCACCGGCGGCCGCCCGTTCCCCGCGGCCGCCAGCCGCCGGCTCAGCTCGAAGCCGTCCACCCGGGGCATCATCAGGTCGAGCAGGATCACGTCCGGTGGGTGGGCAACGGCCAGCGCCACCGCGTCGTCGGCGCAGACCGCGTACCGGACGGCGTAGCCGAACAGCCGGCACAACTCGGCGGTCGAGGCGGCAGTGTCGCGGTGGTCATCGACCACCAAGACGGACAGGGTGTTCATCACGCGGCGGGAACCGGGCGTAGGTAAAGATGGGTTTATCCTTCGGCGCGCGCCGGGCCGCCGCTGCCGGGACTATCCCTATTCCCGCCCCAGGAGTCCCCCGGCGGTCCCGCGGCCGAAATTGGTGTAGCATAAGCGCATCCGTCCGATCCCCGGCCGGGCGACCCCGCGGGGCACATGGCGAAGCACAGCGGCAACAGGGCGGGCGACCGGGACGGCGCCGAAGGGGCCAGCGGCGCCGAACGGCTCACCGCCCCGCCGGACGAGGGCCGCACGCCGCGGCTCCCCTTCCCCGTCGTCGGCATCGGCGCCAGCGCCGGCGGGCTGGAGGCGTTCTCCGAGTTCCTCCAGGCCTGCCCGGCCGACGCCGGCATGGCCTACGTCCTCATCCAGCACCTCCCGCCGGACCGCGAGAGCCTTCTGACCGAGCTGCTCGCCCGGCAGACCGTCATGCCCGTCGTCCAGGTCGAGGACGGGCAGCCGGTCGAGCCGAACTACGTCTACGTCATCCGCCCCGGCCACACCCTCACCATCGGGGACGGCCGCCTCCACCTCGGGCCGGAACTCGCCGCCCGCGGGCACGGCCGGCCGGTGGACGACTTCTTCCGCTCGCTCGCCGAGGAGCAGCAGCAGCGGGCCGTCGCCGTCGTGTTCTCCGGGATGGGGTCGAACGGCACGGCCGGGGCGCAGGTGGTGAAGGCGGTCGGCGGGCTGGTCATCGCCCAGGAGCCCGACAGCGCCAAGTTCCAGTCGATGCCGCGGAGCCTGATCGACGCCCACCTCCCCGACTTCATCCTCCGCCCGGCCGAGGTGCCCGACGCGCTCATCAAGTACGCCGGCCAGCCGTACGTGGCCGACGACCACGCGGCCGTCGCCCCGCCCGCCCCGAAGGACGAGCAGGCGCTGGCCGACGTGCTCGCCGTCCTCCGCACCCGCACCCGGCACGACTTCTCCGGGTACCGCAAGCCGACGCTGCTGCGGCGGGTGCGGCGGCGGATGGGGATCGGCATGTACGCGTCACCGGCCGATTACGTGCGGGCGCTGCGGCAGACGCCGGCCGAGGTGACGGCCCTGGCCGACGACCTCCTCATCCACGTCACCGGCTTCTTCCGCGACCCCGAGGCGTGGGACGCCCTGCGGGCGAAGGTGATCGAGCCGCTCGCCGCCGACCGGGCCGACGGGGCCGAGGTCCGCTGCTGGGTGTCCGCCTGCGCCACCGGCGAGGAGGCGTACACCCTGGCCATGCTCCTGGTCGAGGCGGCCGAGGCCCGGGGGAAGAAGTTCGACGTCAAGATCTTCGCCACCGACATGGCCGAGCGGGCGCTCGGGCACGCCCGCACCGGGGTGTTCCCGAACGGCATCGAGAGCGAGGTTTCGCCCGAGCGGCTGGCCCGGTTCTTCGAGAAGGACGACAGCTTCTACCAGGTCCGGAAGGAGCTGCGCGAGCTGGTCATCTTCGCCCCGCAGAACATCCTCCAGGACCCGCCGTTCTCCCGGTTGGACGTCGCCTCCTGCCGCAACCTCCTCATCTACCTGGAGCCGGCGACCCAGGCGCGGGTGCTGTCCGTGCTCCACTTCGGCCTGCGCGAGGGAGGGGCGCTGATGCTCGGCTCGTCCGAGTCGATCGCCCCGTCCGAGGGGGACTTCGAGGCGATCGACAAGAAGCACCGGCTGTTCCGCCGGGTCGGGCCGACGCGGACGGGCACCCTCGACCTGCCGGCGCTGTCCGCCGCGGCCCGGGAGATGCGGCCCGTCGCCCCCGCCCCGGGCCGCGCGGGGGTTCCGCCGGCGGCGGCCCACCTGGTCAACCGGGCGCTGCTCGACCGGCACACGCCGCCGGCCGTGGCGGTGGACGCCGCCGGGCAGGTCGTCCACGTCCACGGCGACACCGGCCGGTACCTCACGGTCCCGCCCGGCGGGCCGACGATGGAGCTGCTCGCCCTCGCCAACGACCAGGTGCGCGGGGCGGTGCGGGCGGCCCTCCACCGGGCGGCCGACACGCACGCGTCGGTCACCGTGCGGGACGGGCTGATGGACACCCCGGAGGGCCGCCGGCGCGTCGAGGTGGTGGCGGCCCCGCTCGGCCCGCGCGGGGCGCCGGCGCTGTACCTGGTGACGTTCCACGACCACCCGGAGGTGCCCGCGGCCGTCGCCACCGCCAGCGGGGCGACCGCCGCGGACATGGCCGAGGAGCTGCGGCGGACCCGCAACGAGCTGCAGGGCGCGCTGGAGGAGATGCAGAGCACCAACGAGGAGCTGAAGGCGAGCCACGAGGAGTCGACGAGCCTGAACGAGGAGCTACAGAGCACGAACGAGGAGCTGGAGACCTCGAAGGAGGAGTTGCAGAGCCTGAACGAGGAGCTGGTGACGGTGAACGCCCAGCTCCAGGCCAAGATGAGCGAGCTGGAGGCGTCGGCGAACGACCTCGCGAGTCTGCTGGCGAGCGCCGACATCGCCGTCCTGTTCCTCGACCCGCGGTTCCGCATCCGCCGCTACACGCCGGCCACCCGCGACCTGTTCGAGCTCATCCCCGGCGACATCGGCCGGCCGCTGACCGACCTGCGGCGGAAGTTCGCCGACCCGGAACTGGTCGCCGACGCCCAGACCGTGCTCGACCGCCTCGTCCCGATCGAGCGGGAGGTGACGAGCGAGAGCGGGCGGTCGTACCTGCGGCGGGTGCTGCCGTACCGCACCCAGGACAACCGCATCGAGGGGGTGGTGATCGCGTTCGTGGACGTGTCCGCCGTGCGGGCGAGCGAGGCGCGGCTGCGGGCGGTGGCCGCGAACCTGCCGAACGGGGCCGTGTTCGTCGTGGACCGCGGCCTGCGGTACGTCCTGGCCGCCGGGAAGGCGCTCGCCCCGGCCGGCCTCACCCCGGCCGACCTGGAGGGGAAGACGCTCGCCGAGGCCCTGCCGCCCGCCCTCGCGGCCGAGTACGCCGCCCTCTACCGGCGGGCGCTGGCCGGCGAGCCGTTCCGGGCCGAGCACGACGGGAACGGCCGGCACTACGTCACCCACGGGGTGCCGCTCCGCGACGCCGGCGGGGCCGTCACGGCGGCGCTGGCGGTGAGTTATGACATCACCGACCGGAAGGAGGCCGAGGAGGCGGTGCGGCTGGCCGAGCGGCGGCTGCGGCTGGCCCTGGCCGCCGCCCGCATGGGGATCTGGACGCTCGACACCGCCAACGGCACCCAGGTGCGCGACGACAACCTGAACCGCCTCCTCGGGCTCGACCCGGTCGAGACGGCCCAGCCGTTCGAGGAGTTCTTCGACCACATCCACCCGGCCGACCACGACCGCGTGCGCGCCGCCTTCGCCGAGAGCGCCCGCGAGGGGCACCCGCTGAACATCGAGTTCCGCGTCGTCCGCCCGGACGGCACGGTGCGGTGGCTCCGCGACCAGGGGGACGTGTTCGGCGACGCCGCCGCCGGCCGGCAGGTGATGGCCGGGGCGTGCGTGGACGTGACCGAGCGGGTCGAGGCCGAGGCCGCCGTGCGGGTCAGCGAGGAGCGGCTCCGGCAGATCGTCGCCAGCGCCACCGACTACGCCATCCTCACCCTCGACGACGACCGGGTGGTGACGAGCTGGAGCCCCGGGGCGGCCGCCACCTTCGGGTACTCGGCGGACGAGATGATCGGCCGGTCGTGCGACGACCTGTTCACCCCGGAGGACCGGGCGGCCGGCGGGCCGGAGCAGGAGGCCGACACGGCCCGGCGGGAGGGCCGGGCGGCCGACGAGCGGTGGCACGTCCGCAAGGACGGCAGCCGGTTCTACGCCAGCGGCGTGCTCACCCGGCTGGCCGCCGGCGGGTTCGTGAAGGTGGCCCGCGACCTGACCGACCGGAAGCGGGCCGAGGACGAGCTGCGCGCCGCCCGCGACCTGCTGGAGCAGCGGGTGGCCGAGCGGACGGCCGAGCTGTCGGGCGCCGTCGAGGCGCTGGAGGCCGAGATGATCCGGCGGCGGGAGGTCGCGCAGCGGCTGACGACCGCCCAGGAGGACGAGCGGAAGCGGGTGTCGCGCGACCTGCACGACACCGTCGGGCAGACGCACGCCGCCCTGACGCTGTCCCTGCGGGCCGCGGCCGCCGCCGTACCGGTGCGGGGCGAGGCGGCGGACCGGCTGGCGTACGCGGCCGGGCTGGCCGAGGCGATGGGCCGGGAGCTGCACGAGGCGGCGGTGCGCCTCCGCCCGACCGCCCTCGACGACATCGGGCTCGGGCCGGCGGTGGCCGAGCTGGTGACGAAGTGGAGCACGCGGACGGGGGTGGCGGCCGAGTACCGGTCCGCGGAGCTGGAGGGGGGGCGGCTCCCGGCCGACGTGGAGACGGCGCTGTACCGGGTGGTGCAGGAGGCGCTGACGAACGTGGCCCGGCACGCGAGGGCGAAGGCGGTGAGCGTGACCGTCGGCCGGGCCGGCGGGGAGGCGCGGGCGGTGGTGGAGGACGACGGCGTGGGGTTCGACCCGGAGGCGGGGACGATCCGGCTCGGGCTGGCCGGGATGCGGGAGCGGGTGGAGCTGGTCGGCGGGGCGCTGGAGATCGAGTCGGCCCCGGGGGCGGGCACCACGGTCATCGCCCGGGTGCCGGTGGCGTGACCGCTCGGGGGTGTTGCTCTGTCGACAGACCCGGCTGGGGCCGGTAGCCGCGGGCTTCAGCCCGCGCAACGCTGGCGGTGTCTGTTCCCCGTCACCCCCTGGTGGGCATCGTAGGCGGGCGCGGGCTGAAGCCCGCGGCTACCGGCCCCCAGCCGGGAGGCGACTGACCCCGCCGCGTGCGGCGCCCCTACGCCGGCGTCAGCCAGCCGCGCTCGGCGGCGTACTGGACGAGCCCGACCCGGGTGCGCACCCCGAGCTTCTCCAGCGACCGGGCCTTGTACGTCTCCACCGTCTTGACCGACAGCGACAGCTTCGCCGCGATCTCCTTGTTGCTGAACCCGCGGGCGATGAACTTCACCACCTCGGTCTCGCGGTCGCTCAGGTCGACCGTCGCCAGGCTGCCGGCGCCCGGGGCGGCCGCCGCGGCGCCCAGGATGGGGTCGACGTACGCCCCGCCGTCGGCCACCGTGCGGAGCGCCCGCACCAGGTCGTCGGCCGCCGCCCGCTTGGGCACGTAGCCGGCCGCCCCGGCGTCCAGCACGGCCCGCAGGTAGCCGATGTCCTCGTGGACGGTGAGCACCACCACCTTCCGCGCGGGGTTCGCCTCGCGGAGCCGGGTCGTCAGCTCGACGCCGGTCATGCCCGGCATGGAGATGTCGGCGACGACCACGTCCGGGTCGAGGGCGGCGACGAGCGCGAGGGCGGTCGGGCCGTCGGCCGCCTCGCCGACGACTTCCATGTCGGGCTCGGCCGCGACCACGGCGCGGATTCCCGCCCGCACGACGGCGTGGTCGTCGGCCAGCAGCACGCGGATTCGGGACATCGGCAGCCCTCCGGGAGTCGCACCTGTGTTGTGTCTCAAGTTACGAGTACACGCGCCGGCGTCCGGCGGAGTCGGGAGTATCCCGACACCGGCCGCGCACAGGCGCGAGGCTGCGGCAGTTCCGCGGCGTCTGTGCCGGCGGTGGGACGGGTGTAGAATTGCCCGGGGCGGAACCCCGCCCCGTGGCGACACTCGCACGGCAGAGGGGCCGCGGCTCGACTCCGGGTTGGACCCAGACCCTCCCACCAGGCGGAACACCCCGTGACGGTCGCGAGACACGCAGTCGTACTGTCGCTGTTGGCGGCCGGGCTGGTCGGCTGCGGGGCGAAACCGACTCACCAGGGTAAGACGGCCGCCGAGTGGCAGGAGGCGCTCCGGGACGCCAGCCCGAAGGCCCGACAGGAGGCGGCCGTCGCCCTCGGGGAGCTCGGGCCGGCGGCCCGGGCGGCCGTCGCGGACCTGGCCGCGAAGGACGCGGCGGTCCGGGTCACGGCCGCGTACGCGCTGGCCCAGGTCGGGCCGGACGCGAAGGCGGCGGTCCCGGCGCTGGAGGCGATGACCCGGGCCAAGGACGGGCGGGAGAGCAGCGCCGCCCGGCACGCGATCGGGAAGCTCAAGGGGGAGTGACCCCGCACAGGTCGCGGGGGAGGTCGGCGAACGACCCGAGCACCGCCCCCGCGTCGGCCGCCGTCCGGCGGACCCGGGGGCTGCACAGGCTCGCCACCTCCGCCGCCCGCTCGGCCCGGTAGGCCGTCGGCAAGTCGTCCGCGTACCCGGGGTGGCAGCACACCTCGGTCGCCCCCGCCGTCAGTTCCGCCAGCGCCTGCAACAGGGCTCCCTCCTCCACCCCTTCCGGGTGCGGAGCCCCGGTCGCCGTCTGGCCGTAGAACCGCCCGTCGTACCGGACCCCCGGGGAGCAGTGGCGCAGCGGGACGCCGAGGTCGCGCGCCCACCGGACGAGGACCGACCGGGCCGGCTCGCGGGTGTGGACGTGCTGGTGCGAGTCGAGGTGGGTCGGGGGGCGGCCGACGAGTCGATGGAAGGCGGCGACCTGGGCCGCCACCTCGGCGGCCGCCGCGTCCGGGTCGCCCGCCGGGACGACCTCGTACACCGCGCGCCACTCCCCGTCCGAGTACGCCCACTCCCCGAGATCGACGTGGAGCCCCAGGCCGAGCCGGGACCGGTCCCGGGCGGCCGCGACCGCCGCCGCCGCCGCCGGCCACCGGACCCTCAGGCTGGCGCTCGTCACGATCCCGCGGTCGTGGGCCTCGACCACCCCGCGGTTCACCCCGGCGCTCAGCCCGAAGTCGTCCGCGTTCACGACGAGGTATCGCGTCCCGCCCATGTCTGCCCCCAGTACCGCCGCGGCGGGTCAGAGCCCGAGCCCGTCCGCCAGGGCGAGTGCCTCGGCCGCCCAGTCGTGGGCGTGGTCCGGCGGCGGCGTCCAGTCGGCCGACCACCCGACCCACCGGACCGCGACGTGGAGCCGGCACCAGTCGAGGGCGGCCGGCGGGTACCCCCCGCCCTCCGCGTTCCGTGCCGCGAAGTACGCCCCGGCGAGGGCAGCGCGGTCGGCGTCGGACCACTTCCCGGCGACGAGCGAGGCCAGGTCGAGCAGCCCCGGCCCCCAGCCGGCCGTCTCCCAGTCGAGCGGGCAGATCCGCCCCTCGGCCGGTTCGGCGTCCCGGACGAGAACGTTCGCCGCGTAGTACTCGCCGTGGACGACGGTCGGGGGGAGAGACCACAGTTCCGCGACGACGCGGTCGTACCGCGCGGCCAGCCGCTCGAACCGCGGCCGCAGCGGGGGCGGGGCGAAGGCCGCCGCGCGATCCGCCCAGGCCCGGTCGTCGGCCGGGCTCGACACCAGTAGTCGGGGGGCCGGGGGCGCCGTGCGGCCGGCGAAGCGGGCGTGGAACCGGGCCAGCCACGCCGCCGCCTCCTGCCACACGCCGATCTCGCCGACCTGGAATAACTCCCGCCCGGCGACGCGCTCCAGGAGCAACCCGCACCGGCCGCCGGCGGGGTCGCCGACCGCCCCGTAGAAGGCCGGCGGCCCGGGCGGCGCCGCCGGGAGGAGCGACCGGTACACTTCCGCCTCCCGGAGCGGGTCGTGCAGGTGCTCGGGCTTGGCCCGCCGGGCGGCCCCGGTCAGGGCGTCGCGGCTCACGTCCTTCAGGATCAGCGGGAGCGTCGTCCCGTCGTCCAGGTCGGCGTCGACCTGGTCCACCGGGAAGCTGCTTTGGTACGGGTGGGGCCGCCGCCGCAGGCGGACGACCCGCCGCGGCCGGACGCGGTCGGCCAGTACCTCGGGGACCGCCGCCCACAGGTCGTCGGCGTCCGGGGGTCGGGGTTCACGGTCCGGCGGTCGCACCGACGCCTCCCCGGGTCTACTTGA
>DASPHQ010000162.1:0-5569 GCA_035629595.1 Urbifossiella sp.
GGCCGCTACGCCGCAAGCGGCGGACCATTGACATGATCGTCCTCCTCGTCCACGGCCTCGGGCGCACGCCGCTGTCGATGTTCGGCCTCGCGGCGGCCCTCCGCCGCGCCGGCCACCGCACCCGTTTCTTCGGCTACTCCCCCACCTTCGAATCCGTCCCGCGCGTCGTGACGCGGCTCACCCGACTCCTGCGCCGACTCGCACCGGGGCCGGTCGGGCTCGTCGGACACTCCCTCGGCGGGCTGCTCCTCCGCCGCGCCCTCGCCGACGTGCCCGAGCTGCGCGTCCGCCGCCTGGTGCTCCTCGGCTTGCCCAACCCGCCCGCCCGCGCCGCCCAGATCGCCTCGCGCTTCTTCCCGTTCCGCTGGCTCACCCGCGGGTGCGGTCGCTTCCTGTGCTCGTCCGAAGCCGTGCCCCGGCCGACCGTCCCATACACGCTGATTGCAGGCACCGCCGGGCCGACCGGGCGGTGGAGCCCGTTCGGCAGCGAAACGAACGACGGTCTCGTCGGCGTGGCCGAGACGCGGATCGTGCCGGGCGACAAACCGGTACTCGTTCCGGCCCTCCACACGTTCCTGATGGACCACCCCGCGGTGCGCGAAGCGGTCGTCGCCGCTATGATGACCCCGACGTGACCGACACCGAGGGGACATCATGCCGAACGCCAAGAACGTCCTGGGCGGACCGCTCAAGACGTGCTCCACGAAGCCGATGACCGGGTTCTACCGCGACGGTTGCTGCAACACCGGCGCCGACGACGACGGGCTGCACACCATCTGTTGCCGGGTGACCGCCGAGTTCCTCGCCTTCCAGCGCCAGATCGGCAACGACCTCAGCACGCCGTTCCCGGCGTTCGGCTTCCCCGGACTCCGCCCCGGCGACCAGTGGTGCGTCTGCATCACCCGCTGGAAGGAAGCGCTCGAAGCGGGAATGGCCTGCCCCGTGGACCTCGAAGCCACCCACATGCACGCGCTCGAGTACGTCGATCTCGAGGACCTCCAGCGTCACGCCGTGAACCAGCCGGCAGGGAGTTGAACGATTGGAACGCCCGGGGACGGACGGCCCCGGGCTTTCGCGCTGATGCGGCGCGCGGGTTGCATTTCGGACAACATTTCTCCACCGGAGGACGCACCATGCAGTGGGAAGGCGGCGAGGAAAGCTCGAACGTGGAGGACCGCCGCGGCATGGGCGGTCTCGGCGGTGGGGTCGCGCTCGGCGGCGGCAGTATCGTGCTCGTCATCCTCGGTCTGATCTTCGGCGTGGACCTGAGCGGGTTCCGTGGCGGCCAGCGCGAAACCCGGCAGGCCGCCCCGATCAACGACAACACCCTGAAGTTCGTGAAGGTGGTGCTGAACTACACCGAGAAGGTCTGGGACGAGCAGTTCCGCGACCCGAAGAACGGCTACGGCCTCCGCCGCGGCTACCAGAAGCCGAAGCTGGTGCTGTTCTCCGACGGCGTCCGCACCGGCTGCGGCGACGCGCCTTCTTCGGTCGGGCCGTTCTACTGCCCGGCCGACGAGACGGTGTACCTCGACCCGACGTTCTTCGAGGAGCTCGAGGGGAAGCTGGGCGGCTCGAAGGCCGAGTTCTCGCAGGCCTACGTCATCTCCCACGAGGTCGGCCACCACGTCCAGAACCTGCTCGGCTACTCGGCCCGAGTGGATGCGCACCGCGGAAAGCGAGACGAGAAGCAGTACTCTGTGCGGCTGGAGCTCCAGGCCGATTACCTGGCCGGGGTGTGGGCGCATCACGGGAACAAGAAGTTCAACTTCATCCAGCCCGGCGACGTTGAGTCGGCCATCACGTCGGCGAAGGCCATCGGCGACGACCGGTTGCAGAAGAAGTCCCGCGGGTGGGCGTCGCCGGAGAGCTACACGCACGGCACGTCGAAGCAGCGGGTGCGCTACTTCACCGAGGGGCTCAAGACGGGCGACGCCACGAAGGTGCGGCTGGAGCGGTTCTTCACCGTGGACTACGACCAGCGGACCGGCGAGCTGAAGGAGTGAGGGGGCTCAAGTTACCCGGCCGCTTGCGGCTTCGCGCTGCCCAGCGCGAAGCCGCAAGCGTCTGTGGTGAGCATTAGGCAGTGACCGGAGGCGTCAGTTGTGGCAAGCTCCCTCATCTGGGTCGTTCTCCGTGACTGCCCCGTGGATCGGATCGTTGCGTGGCTTGACCGAATAGCTGGCCCGCTGAATGGTCAAGACAACGGGAGGCGTTCATCCGTGTACGTGAGCCGCTACGGCGAGCTTGTGGTCGAACCGCAGACGGAGGGGATTGAGGGGGTTGGCATCCAATTCAAGAGCGGCTCGGTGCCGTGGGCGTCCTCTGCGGCATTCGCCCGCGAAGCTGCCCGTGAACTCGACTGCATCGTGTGGTGCGATCCACTTCCGTACTACCCGGACCTTGATCCGCTCGCGCCAGTAGTTCTGGAGGTGGACAGGAGTGGTGAGCGGTTGTTTGAGGTGCCGGACGATATTGGCTGGTAAACGACTGCGGCCGCCGGGGGTGACCCGGCGGCCGCCGCGTTCGTCAGTCCCTCACCCGACTCAGCTCACCAGGTCGGTGATCCACGTCGGCCGGTCGCCGGCGACGTAGTACGGGCGGCCGAGGTTGTCGCGGACCGAGGCGTTCGTCTCGGGCGTCGGGTCGATGCCCAGACCCTTGTACAGCGTCGCGTACAGGTCGAGGATGCCGACCTTCTTGTCGGTCACCTCGGTGCCGTTGGCGTCGGTGGCCCCGTAGGCGATGCCGCCCTTGATGTTGCCGCCGCCGACCACCACACTCCACGCCCGCGGGTAGTGGTCGCGGCCGGCGTTCTGGTTGATCCGCGGGGTGCGGCCGAAGTCGCCCATCCACACGATCACGGTGTCCTGCAGCTTGCCGCGGTCCTTCAGGTCCTTCACCAGGGTACCCATCGCCTTGTCGAGCGTCGGCAGGCGCTGGTTGGCGAGCGTCGGGAAGATCTGGTTGTGCATGTCCCAGCCGCCGAGCTCGATCTGCACGCAGGCGGTGCCGGCCTCGACCAACTTGCGGGCCAGCAGGGCCGCCCGGCCGAACCCGTTGGCGCCGGTCCCGGCGGCCCCGTACTCCTCCTTCAGGGCGGCGGAGATGGGCTGGCCGTTCGCCTCGCGGTCCAGGCTGAACACGTCCTTGCGGCTCGACACGACCATTGCCATCGCCTTCTCGTACACCTCGCGGTGGGCGCGGGCGGAGTCCATCTGCACGCCCGAGGTGAAGCCGCCTTCGAGGCGGTTGAACAGGGCGGCCCGGCGGGCCATCTGGCCGGCGTCCACGCCGTTGGGCGGGGAGACGTTCTCGGGCGGCGAGCCGGCGTTCTGGACGGTGAACGGGGCGTACTTCATGCCGAGGAACCCGGACTCGCCGCGGGTGCCGCCGACCGAGATGAACGCCGGCAGGTCGGCGTTCCGCATCGCCTCGACGTCGAGCCCCTGGTAGTAGCTCAGGACGGAGCCGATCGACGGGAACGGGGTGAGCGGGTTCGGCGACCGGCCGTGGTTCATCAGGTAGGTGCCGCGGGCGTGGTCGCCCTCGCTGGTGCTCAGCGACCGGATGATCGACAGGTCGCGGAACTGGGCGGCGACCTTCGGCAGGTGCTCGCTGATCTGGACGGCGCTGCCGGCGGCAGTGGCGCGGGGGCGGTGCTCGCCGCCGTTGGCGGTGCCCGGCTTCATGTCCCAGAGGTCGATGGTGGTCGGGCCGCCGCTCATCCACAGGATGATGAGGCTCTTCTGCCGGCGCCGCATGGTCTGGGCGTTGGCCCGGAGGCTGGTGAGGAAGTCCAGGCCGGGGGCGGCCACGGCCGCACCCGCCATCGCGTGTTTGAGGAAGTGACGACGGTCGGTGGACATCAGAGGCTCCCTGGGCTGCCGGTGTGTACGGCGAAGGTCGGATGGAAGCGAGTGTATCTCGGAAGGTCGGCTCGTGCAACCGGTTATGGCGGGAATTCCCGGTTGGTTCCGCAGGCGGGGTGAGCCGGTCTACAGCGTCAGACGCCCCTCCAGGGCGGAAGTTCCCGGTTCGGGCGGATTTTTGTGCTCTGGTGGTTCGGTTCGCCGCTTGCGGCGTAGCAGGCCCGACCGGCGTTAGCGCGAACCTCACCCGCCGGTATCCCTACAGTACGTAGTTCCGCCCCTGCGACCGAAAGGGCTTGATGTCCGCCGCCGTGTCCGCCAGAACCCCCGCCCCGCCGCTGACCCGCGCCGAATGGGGGGTGCTCCTCGTCCTCGTGGCGGTGCAGTTCACGCACATGGTCGATTTCGTCATCATCATGCCGCTGGGGCACCGCCTCCAGCAGGAGCTCGGGATTGACCCAACGCAGTTCGGGTCGGTGGTGGCGGCCTACGCGTGGGGGGCGGGGATCGCCAGCCTCCTGGCCGCGTCCATGATCGACCGCTTCGACCGTCGATCGGCCCTCCTGGCGCTCTACGGCGGGTTCGGGGTAAGTACGCTGCTGTGCGGCCTGTCGCGCGACTTTCACGAGCTGCTGATCGCCCGCACTCTCGCCGGCGTGTTCGGCGGGCTGGCGTCGGTGTCGCTGATGGCCGTGATCGGCGACGTGTTTCCGACGGAGAAGCGCGGCCGGGCGACCGGGGCCGTGGTGTCGGCGTTCGCCGCCGCATCCGTGATCGGCCTGCCGATCGGGCTGACGTTCGCCGAGTGGTACGGCCGGGGGGCACCCTTCGTGGCGCTGGCTGGCGTGAGTGCGGCTGTGTGGGTGCTGGCGTGGGTGCGACTGCCGTCGGTGCGCGGCCACGTCGGTGCGACGCGGCGGCACCCGGTGGTCGAGTTCGTCGCCGTGGCCCGGGTGCGGAACCACCTGTGGGGCTTCGCATTCTCCTTTTTCCTCGTGCTCGGCACGTTCACCGTGGCGTCATTCATCGCCCCGGTGTACACCGCCGCGAACGGGTGGACCGAGGGAACGCTCGCCCTCATCTACTTCGTCGCCGGGCTGTGTACGTTCGTCGGCACGAATGTGGTCGGCCGCCTGGCCGACCGCTTTCCGCGACTGGTGTTGTTCCGCATCCTGGCGGCCGCCGCGATGGTGCTGGCGGTCGTGGTGAGTCAGATTTCGGTGGTGTCGTTCTGGGGTGCGGCGGCGGCGATCAGCGGTTTCATGGTAGCGGCGGCCGGGCGGATGGTGCCGGCACAGGCGATGATGCTCGGGGCGAGCGTGCCGGCGATGCGCGGGTCGTTCATGAGCTTGAACACGGCCGTACAGCACCTGGCGACGGGGCTGGCGCCGATGATCGCCGGGGCAATCCTGACGCGCTGGCCGGACGGCTTCGCGCTGGTGGGTTGGGTGTCGGCCGCGACGGCGGCGGTGTCGCTGGTGCTGGCCGGTCGGCTGAAGCCGGCGCCGGCTCCGGCGGTCGTCGCTGCCGCGGCGGCGTGACCGGTTGAGGCTGTAACTTCCGCCGCCTCGGCCGGCAAATATTGCTCTGGGCGTGTAAGAACGCTCCTGGTACAGTCCCCGCCGCGCCGCCCGGACTGCCCCACGGACGGGGCGGATGGGCAGCGCATTGGCGTCCCACCCGCGGCGGCATGGAGG
>DASPHQ010000163.1:0-4523 GCA_035629595.1 Urbifossiella sp.
CACTCTTCTAGCAGCAGGTGAGCGTTCACGCCGCCGAACCCGAACCCGCTCACGGCCGCGCGCCGCGGCTCGGTGCCGCGGCGCTCCCACGGCTCGGCCGCGGCGAGGACGCGGAACGGCCCGTCGGCGTAGCGGAGGCCGGGGGCCGGTTCGCGGAAGTTCGCCTGCGGCGGCAGCGTCCCGGCGGCGAACGCGCCGATTCCCTTTGCCGCGGCCGCCGCGCCGGCCCCGGTCAGCAGGTGGCCGACGCTCGACTTCACGCTGCCGATGACGCACCGCCCCGCGGCGTCGCCCCACAGCTCGCGGAGGCTGTCGAACTCAACCGCGTCGCCGACCGGGGTGCCGGTGGCGTGACACTCGATCAGCCCCACGTCAGACGGCTTCCACCCGGCCGCGGCGTAGGCCCGCCGCATCGCCCGCAGTTGCCCCTCCTTCGCCGGCGCGAGGAGGTTGCCGTGCATGTCGTTCGAGAGCCCGCACCCGGCGATCACAGCCAGAATCGCGTCGCCGTGCGCGAGCGCGTCGGCCAGGCGCTTCAGCACGAACACCGCCGCCCCTTCGCCGACCATGAGGCCGTCGGCGGCGGCGTCGAACGGGGCGCACCGGCCGGACGCCGACAGCGCCCGGAGCTGTGCGAACCCGAGCTGCGTGTACTGCGGGTCGGCGCCGTTGGCCCCGCCGGCGAGCATGGCGTCGGCGCGGCCGGCGCGGAGTTCGTCGGTCGCGAGCTTGATCGCGTACAGCGACGAGGCACAGGCGGCGTCGAGGGTAAAACTCCCGCCGCCGAGCCCGAGCGCCTTGGCGAGCACGCCCGCCGGCAGACCCGCGACGTAGCGGTTGAGCGGGTGCGTGCGACGCTCGTCGCCGCCGAGGTACTCGCGGCCCAGGGCGTTGGCCTTGTCCGTCGGGAGGCAGATGTTCCCGAGCACGACGCCGACCCGGGTGCGGTCGACGGCCGCCGTCTTGGCGGAGCGCCAGGCCCGGTTGCCGGCGTCGAGGACGGTGTGGAACAGCGTGTCGAGCTGGGCGACGAACGCGGGTTCGACTCCGAGGCCGGTAAGGTCGGGGGTGAACGGGTCGAGGTAGTAGCCGCGGGAGTGTGGCGCAGCGTCGGGGTGGGGGACGCGCGGGTCGAGGCACTGGTCGGGCGGGAGGAACCAGCGGCCGGCGGGCACGTCGCGGGACAGGTCGCGGGCGGCGGCGACATCAGTCCAGAATGCGGCGAGGTCGGCCCCCGCCCCGGGGAGCCGCACCCCGACTCCGACGATCGCCACCCGCTCGGTCGCAGCTGTCATCCGCGGTTCCTGTCCGTGTGTCCACCGCTACCGGACGCGCCGCGGCCCGCCCCTCGCCGGGACGGGCCGCATGGCGTGCTCGATCAAACTCAGCCCGCCCGCGCGACCGCCGGTGCTGTCAGGTAGTCCAGCATGTCGCGCTGCATCCGTTCGAGTTCGGCCCGGTAGCCGCCGGCGACCTGGGTGAACTCTTCGGGCCGGGCCGTCACCCGGAACCGCCGGAGTAGGTTCAGGAAGTACGTGATGCGCTCCTGCGTCGCCGCGAGCTCGGTGTCATTCTGGATCATCGTTCACCTCCACGATCCCGCGCCGGCCGCCCTCGCGCCGCCGACCCCAACCCGCGATGAACTCGTCGAGTGGTTCGCCGAACGCACCCAGAAGTCGCTCGCGCCGAGTTCGTCGTCGGCCCGACGGTGGTCGAACAGCACTGCGCACTCCGGCGGGCACGCGGGCAAGTCGAAGTCGTCGCGCATGACCAGCACGACGTCCACGTCCTTCGGCTCGGCCTTCGCCGTAACGAAGCTCCCGAAAACGATCATCCGGTCGAGGCCGCCTGACCCGATGGCGAGGTCACGAATCCGCCTCAACCGTTCCGCCACCTCTGTCCGCCGTTCGGACCCGGTGCCGAACCGCGCGATCACCTCTTCGAAGGACGCAGCGTGTACCCCCTCCGGGAGTTCACCCACGTCCGTGAATGGTGGCAGTGGCATGATAACGGATCAGTCTGGGTTGGCTCAACCGCACGGAAATCCTGTTCAGATGTTGACTTACGCCGTCACATGAGCCCCGCTGGCGTTCCAACGGTGATTCTTCCAGACGACTCAATGCTTCTGGGACTGGGTGCCCCCATTCCCTGGAACCAATGAGGGGCGCCAGAATGTCGCCCCGCTCACGCCTTGACGGCCCCGAGCTGGTTGCGGGTGAAGGCCGCGTTCAGGGTGTCGGTCATCATGCACTCGTAGTCCTGGAGCTGCGCCACCACCTGCCCGTCGGCGTCGAGGTAGTCGATGTCGGCGCGGGCGAACGTGCCGTTGTCGCGGGTGATCCGCGCCACCACCGTGATCGGGCCGTCGGGGAAGTGGCGGCGGAACTGGCGGTAGCGGCCGGCGAAGTTCGGCAGGCTCGCCGCCCCGTGCTGGTGCCGGCTCCACAGGATCATCAGCTGGAAGCTCGCGTCGAGCACCAGCGGGTCGGCCACCCACTGACTCCGCAGCGGGTACGTCAGCCAGTCGGCCGGCGGCGGGGCGGTCGCGGTCGCGCCGGTGATCGCCAGCTCGCCGACGCCGTCGACGCGCTCCAGGCCGTGCAGGTCGGGGCCGTGGAACAGCAGGTCGCGGTAGGCGTCGGCGACCGGGTGCGGGTACGGGGCCACCGCCGGCGGGCGGTCGGCGGCGGGCGCCTTCGGCAGCGCACCCACCAGGATCACCTCGGCCCGCGACTTGATGAGTTCCTTGCCGTCCTTCTTCTTCCCCCGCAGCTCGACCGGCACCAGGAACAACTTGTCCTGTTTCGTCGCCTTCCCGGCGAAGGCGCGGACGACGAGCGCGTCGCCCGGGTCGAGCTTCACCCCGGCGGTGATGCGGAGGTCGTTGAACCCGTGGAACACCAGCCCGGGGTGACCGTGCAGCGCGGCGTGGGCCAGGAACTCCAGGTGCAGCGCCATCGGCAGCACGGCCCGGCCGTCGAGCACGTGCGACCGCAGGACCGGGTGCGTGTCCACGTCGAGGGCGCGCTCGAACGCCAGCGCCAGGTCGGGGTTCGGCACGGCCGGGTGCGTGCCGGAGCCGGGCTGCGGCGGGGCCGGCGTGGCGGAGCCGAACCCGGGCGGGACGGCCACCCCGCCCGAGCCGCCGGCGCGGGCCTTCCCCATCGCCAGCACCTCGACCGTCCGCCCGGCCGCGGACAGTTCGTTCACCAGGAACGCCGCCCCGTCGGCGAGCGGGATCATGCCGACGCCCTCGGCCTCGAACTGCTTCCGCAGGCCGGGCGTGACCATGCCGCCCTCCCACGGCCCCCAGTTCACGCACACCACGCGGCACCCCTGCCGGCGGCGCGCCTCCGCCTGCGCCGTCTTGTTCAGCACCTCGTTGGCGCAGGCGTAGGCCAGCTGGCCGATGCGGCCGAACCGCCCGGTCATGGAGCCGAACAGCACCAGCGCCTTCAGCTCCTCGTGCGCCAGCAGGTCGAGCAGGTTCCGCAGGCCGTCCACCTTCGTGCGGTAGACGCGGTCGAAGTCGTCGCCGGTCAGATCCTCGATCCGCCGGTCGGCGAGGACGCCCGCGCCGTGAACCACGGCGGTGACGGGGCCGAACTTCACCCGCACCTGTTCCAGCAGGTTGGCGACGGCCCGCTCGTCCGCGGCGTCGACCGCGAAGTACGCCGCCTTCGCCCCGGCCGTCTCGACCCGGGCGAGGGTGCGGCGGACCTCGCGCTGGGCCGTCACCTTCGCGTACTGCTCGCCGATCACCTTCGGGGCGGCGTCGGGGCCGAGCTTGTCGGCGAGCGCCTTCTTGATGTCCGGCTCGGTCGTGAGGCCCGCGAGCCACTCCGGCTCCGCGCCCGGCGGCGGGGTGCGGCCGGTGAGGACGAGCGTCGAGCCGAAGGTCTCGGCGAGGGCGACGGAGGCCTCGGCGGTGACGCCGCGGGCGCCGCCGGTGACCAGGATCACGTCCTTCGGCCCGAGCCCGACCGGCTGGCTGCCGGCGCGGCGGACGGTGCGGGCCAGCTCGATGGCGCAGCGGTGCGTCGCGGTGATGCCGACCTCCAGCGGGCCGGACGCCAACACCTCGTCCGCCAGCGCGGCCGCGGCGGCGGGGCCGTCGAACGCCGGGTCCAGGTCGATGGCCTTACAGCCGACCTCGGGCCACTCGTGCCGGGCCGTCTTGACCAGCCCGGCGAGGCCGCCGGCGGCGGGGTCGATGTCCGGCGACAGGTCGTTCAGGCCGAACGCGCCGTCGAGCCGGGCGACGGTGGCGAACACCGCCCCGCCGAGTTGCCGGCCGGTCTGGCGGAGGCGGGGGCCGACGGCCTGGAGCCAGTCGAACGCCCGGCGGTTGAGGCCGCCGTCCGGCCACGGCGTCGGCGGGGCGATCAGCACGAGCCCGGCGAGCGGCGCGGCCGGCTTGTTCGCCCCCGGGCCGGACCAGCCCATCACACGCGCGGCGAAGCCGGCCGCGGCCAGTCGGTCCGCAACGCCCTCGGTGAGCGCGTCCGGTTCGCCGACGACCC
>DASPHQ010000164.1:0-2735 GCA_035629595.1 Urbifossiella sp.
GTGCGCGTCCACGCGGACGGCCTTGAGCCGGCCGCGCAGGACGAACCCGACGGTATCGAGCACCGCGTCCGGCTCGTGAACGACGGCCCCGGCCGCGTGGTGGACGACCCGGGCGTCCTGCGCGACCTCGGCCAGCACCTCGGCCGGCAGGCCGCGGAAGTACTCGTTGACCGTCAGCAGCGGCAGTACGTCATCGGTCACGGCGGCGCCTCTCCAGTTCGCGGCGGACGTGGTCCCCGAACCCGTCCCGGGGCGCGGCGTTGGCCGCGTCCGTCAGGTCCGCGGTCCGCCGCAGTTCCTCGAACGGCAGCGACCGGTCGAGCCGGCCGGCGGCGTACAGCGCCCGGTCGAGCCGGGCGTTGGCGAACACCCGCCAGTCGCGCCGCCAGCGCCGGCTCGGCAGCCGGTAGAACGACGTGGTGCAGTTCATGCACAGCCCGTTGTACCAGCGCGGCGCCGCGACCAGGTCGTTCATCGCCGCGGCGTAGTCGAGGAACACCTCGCGCACCTCGTCCGGCGGGGCGACCATCCGGTAGAGGTGCGCCGCCTGCCGCGGCGGGTGGAGCGTCCGCCGCAGGACGATGTCGCGCTCGTCGGCCGCGATGTAGACGAGCTCCTGCTGCCGGTACAGGCTGGGGAGGAGCGCGTACGTCTGCCCCTTCCGGTAGCGCACCTCGACCGACACGCACAGCCGGCCGTCCGGGCCGAAGTCGAACACCAGGACCGGGTGGCTCATCCACCGCGAGCCCCAGTTGAAGAAGATGATGTCGAGCGCGGCGAGGTGCGCCAGCCGGTACGTGCGGGTGTCGTGCCTCTCGGCGGCGACGCCCGGGGCGGGGTAGTCGAAGTCGCGGAGGTCGTGGACGGTGACCGCGTCGCCGTCCCGGGTGACGCGCGGCAGCACGGCCGCGGCCGGCTCCCACTCGCGGTCGTGGCTCGGCCGCAGCCGCAGCCACCACGCGAGGACTAGCGCCTCGGCTGCGGCGACCGCCGCGACGGGATACCACACCGGCTCCCACAGCAGCAGCGCGGCCGCGACCCCGACCGCCCACGCGGCCGCTGTGACCCGGCCGGGCCACCCGCCGCCGCACAGGTCGTAGTAGAGCGCCCCGGCCGCCCAGAGGGCGACGAGGGTGGTCAGCGCGACGGCCGCGGGGGCCGCCCACCCGAGTACACCGTCCATGCCCGGCCTCGGCGGGGCTCGGCCGCCACACTGGTCAAAGTCTTTCACTCCATCCTGACGCTCGCGCGCCGGACCCGGAGGCCGGTATCCGTCTCGCCCGCCGGTTCGTCGGCGTGCCCCTCGGCGTACTCGACACGACCGGCACAACCCATTGTGTCGCAGCTCGTGCCGCCGGACGAAACGAAAAAGCCCGGGGATGGTCGTCCCCGGGCTGACATTGGGGCCGGCTTCCAGCCGGCCTGGGAAAGCAGGCCGGCTGGAAGCCGGCCCCACACTCACCCCACGTACACGCCGTCGAGGTCGAGCAGGGCGTCGGCGTCGGGCCACGCCGGCGTCACGGCCCGCACCGGCGACACGGCCGCCTTCGCCGCCGCGGGCGAGACCCGCTCCGGGGCCACGGCCGCCACCGCCAACCGCACCCGGTCGTCGGTCAGCGGCACCACGGACGAGAAGACCGGCTCCGACTTGCTGAGCCACAACGCCGGCATCGGCCGGGCGGTCACGGTCACCGGCGCCGCGGTCGTGGTGAGCTTCACGACCGGCCGGGCCGGCAGCTCGGCCTTGCTGTCGGCCGGCACGACCGCCGCGGACAGCCCGGCCGGCAGCCGCCGCACCCCGGTCGTCAGCGTCGCCGCCATCAGGTCCGCCGGCCGCGCCGCCGGGTCCACATCGTCCAGCCCCAACTCGTGACCCAGCTCGTGCATCACCACCGTCAGCAGGTCCACGCCCCGCGCCGCCGCGGCGTCCGTCGCCCCCAGGCCCACCGCCACCGCCGACCCGAACTCGGCGTCGTCGCCCGGCGTCGCGTCCACGAACCACCCCCGCCCGCCCGCGTCGTCGTCGACGTGCACCGACCCCGGCACGTGCTCGCCGAGCCGACCTGCCGCGTTCAGGTCCAGGATCGACACCGTCACGCCCGCCAGCCGGGCCGGGTCGGCCCCCGCCGCCACCCACCGCCGCGTCGCCTCCGCCACCACCGGCGCCAGCTCCGCTTCGGTCAGCGCCGGCGCGGTGCCGCTGGTCACGGTGAACCCGGCCAGCTGCGGGGCCGGCGGGATCAGGCTCGGCGGCAGGGCCGACGCCGAGTTCCCCCGGGCCACGTCGATCGCGTTGAGCACCCACGTCGCCGACCCGAAGATCTTCACGTCCAGGTACCCGTCGCCGTTCGCGTCGTTCCCGAACATGACGTACGACCAGTACTGGTTTACGTTCGTCGCCAGCTGCCCGCTCGCGGCGCCGCCCTCCACCTGCAGGCGGATCCACGGCCACTTCTTCGCCGAGTCGCCGACGTAGTACCGGACCGCGTAGCTCGACAGCGGCCCGGCGTCCGGCACCTTCACCCGGAACGTACCGGTCGGCCCGCCGAGCGACGCCCCGTCGCGGAACAGCGACTTCTGCGCCGCCGTCATCGACGCCGGCAGGGTGCTCGTCGCCCGCTCGAACTCGCCGACGGCCGACAGCCAGCCGTAATCGGCACCGGTCGTCCACACCTCGCTGCCGCGGACGCCGAGCATGTTCGGGTTGGTGTCGTTGGACGCCCCGTTGAAGTCGA
>DASPHQ010000165.1:0-2121 GCA_035629595.1 Urbifossiella sp.
CGTCACGAACGCCAGCGCCCGGTCGAGCCAGTCGGCGAGCTGCCTCTCGGTGTCAATCCCGTCGGGGCCGACTATCACCCAGTTCGCCATCGGCCGGCCGGTCACGTCGAACGGGCGGACGTGCGGCTCCGCGAGCGCCACCGCGGCGGCCTCCGGACCCAGGCGCGCGATCAGGTCGTCGTGCCAGATGCCGGCGACGATGTTGCCGTCGAGGAAGAACGCGATGCCGCCGAACATCACCTTCTCGGTGACGCCGCGGGTGCGCCCCAGTCGGTCGCGGAGGCGGGCCACCAGGCCGGGGTCGGAGTGCATGGGTCACCCGGGTTGAAGGCGTGCTTCGACTGCCACGGCAGCTCTGGTCAGCCCGTCGCGTGCGGTCAGCCGGGTCGCCACTGCACGGCACGCCGTCGCCACGTCGGCGGAGCCGAGCAGCCGGGCCAGCACCGCCGCCACGCGGCGGCCGGTGAACCGCCGGACGCCCAGGCCGGCACCCACACCGAGCTTCACGACGCGCGCCAGGTTGTCGAACTGGTCGTGCGCCAGCGGCATCACCAGCTGCGGCACGCCCGCCGCCAGCGCCTGCGACATCGACCCCACCCCGCCGTGGTGGACGAACGCCGCCGCCCGCGGCAACACTTGGTCAAGCGGCACGTAGGCCGCGTGCATCACCCCCGGTGGTAGCACGGCCGGCAGCTGCTCGGGAAACTTCGTCAGCAGGAGCGCTCGCCGCCCGAGCCGTCGGGCCGCGTCGACCGCGGCCGCGAAGAACGCCCGGCCGTGCATGTTCGCCGAGCCCGGGGTGAACACCAGCGGCGGCTCGCCGGCGTCCAGGAACGCCGCCACGTCCGCCGGCAGTCCCGCGTCGGAGCCATCGTTCCACAGGGGGAAGTCGGTGGTGACGACGTTCGGCGGCCAGTCCGGCTGCGGCGGGCCGAACCAGTCGGGGAACAGGCCGATCACGCCGTCCGGCGAGTGCCACCAGCGGTCCACCCGCGGCAGCGGCCCGAGCCCCAGTTCCGCCCGCCACGGGTCGAGGGCGCGGGCCACCGGCGGGTGCGCGAAGGCCGTCATCCCGAGCCAGTAGAGGAATCGCTTCATCAGGCGCGGGCCGAAGATTCCCGCAAAGACCGGCTGCTCGTGATTGCTCCACATCACCGCCGGCTGGAGGTGGACGGTCAGCACCGGCAGGCCGAGCTTCTCGCGCGCCACCAGTGCCCCGAACCCGAACAGGTTCGTCACGCCCGGCAGCCGCAGGCGCTCGTGCAGCGCGTACTGCTGACGGAAGGCGGAACACAGCCCCTCGAACACGACGCGGAAGCCGCTCCGCGGGTTCCACAGGCCCGGGTTCCGCACCGTCGTCAGGAACTCCTCGGCGGTGCCGAGCGGCTCGAACGGCAGGCCGTGCCGGCGGACCGGTTCCTCGAAGTACGGGTTGGTGGCGAACGTGACCTCGTGGCCCCGGCCGCGGAGGGCCAGGGCGAGGCCGAGCATCGGGAACACGTCCCCGGCGCTGCCGAAGGTGCTGACGACGAGTCGCATCAGGGGATGGTATACGTCGGCGACACCCGCGACACGCTGTCGCCGTCGCGCTGCTCCACCCAGAACGTCACCGGCCCGGGCTCGTTCGCCAGGTCCGGGGTGAAGAACGTCTGGCGAAAGACCACACCGGCCCTGCCGACGACGTTGGCGTCGGCGACGGTGGTGCGGGTGCCGGCCGAAAACAGGAAGTAGTACTTGCCGCTGACCTGCCCGCCGGGCGAGTCGGCGGCGGCGCGCAGGTTGAGCGTGACGGAGGTGGTGCCGCCCTGTGGCGACGTGTCGCGGCTCCCCTCAACCATCGTCAACTGCGGGCCGGAGGATTGGTACGTCATCACGCCGACGACCGCGAAGACGAGCACCAGGAGCCCGACAGCGACCATGAGAAGAACCGGCAGGCGGCGCCACCCGCCCGCCTTCGCCGCCGTGCGGTTGTCGTCGGCGCGACGGCGGCGACCGGGGACCGGGACGTTGTCGCGGGGGGATTCATGGCCTTGATCGTCGGCCGGGCGGAGTCTCGGCACGGGCGGCTCCTGGCGGTCTCCTGAATGCGTTGAAAGCCCGGGGACGGCCGTCCCCGGGCTT
>DASPHQ010000166.1:0-4399 GCA_035629595.1 Urbifossiella sp.
CTACGGCGGTAACGGCGGCACCCGCCCGTACCCGCTCGACGCCAACACCCGGCCGGACGGCATGTTCCCGACCACCGGCCCGGGGTCGAAGCCGGCGGCGAACCAGGTCGGCGTGCGGCTCGACCACGTGACCGACGGCACGTCGAACACGCTGCTGCTGGGCGAGCGGCAGGTGGGGGACGCGGGGCTGGACACGTACCAGCAGCCGCAGACGATGGGGATTATCGTGCCGGCGCCGAACCCGCCGCTGCAGCCGGTGGCGGCGTACGCCCGGTGGTACCCGTTCCCGGCGTCGGCCCCGGACGCCCCGGCCGGGACGGCGGCGGGCGGGCTGTTCTCGTCGCAGTCGGGGGTGGGGATGTCGAACCCGAGCCACTGGGAGCCGCCGCCGCCGCCGGTGCCGCCGATCCTCATTCCCACGCCGCCGCCGCCGGTGGACGGCGCGGCGCTGGCGGCGCAGTACCGGGCGCGGCTCGGCGCTTACGGCAGCTACCACGTCGGCGGCGCGAACGTCGCCCTGGCCGACGGCAGCGTCCGGTTCCTGCGCACGACGACGACCCCGCCGGCGCTGGCGGCGCTGACGACGCGCGCCGGCGGCGAGGCGCCGGTGGCGGAGTGAGGGGCGGCGTCAGCCGAGGAACTCGCGGACCGGCACGCGGAAGTCGGGGAACACCTCCGGTAGCGTCAGTTCCTGGTCGGTCGTGAGCTGGCGCGGCGGATGGTCCGGGGTGTAGACCCAAAGGAGCGACGTGTCCGGGTCGAGCACGCACACCACCTTCACGTTGGCGGCGAAGTACTCCGAGAGCTTGCCGTTGATCTCTCGCCAAGTGTTCGACGGCGAGCGCACCTCGAACACCAACTCCGGCGCCGGCCAGTACCCCTTCGGGAGCGGTCCGCGCGGCACCCGCTCGTAGCTGTAGAACGCCACGTCCGGGCCGCGGACCGTGTCCGGGTCGCGCCTCGTCGTTACTCCAGAGCGGTTCGACACGACGCGCCCCAGGTCGTTCGCCCGGACGTGGCTCCCGATGGTGCAGCCGACTTTTGCGCAGTAGTAGCCGTGGGCCGAAGTCGGTCGCGTCACCTCGACGATGCGTCCGCGGACCAGTTCGGTGCAACGGCCGTCGTCGGGCAGCTCGGAGTACTGCTCGGCGGTCAGAATCGCATCGGGGGACATGCAGGAATCCGACGGGGGGTGCCGCCGCTTGCGGCGTTGCAGCGCTGCAACGCCGCAAGCGGCGGAGACGGGTCAGTCGATGAAGATGAACTCCTTGGCGTTGAACAGCGCGTGCGCCAGGTCGGCCCACGCCCGCGGGTCGTCGGGGCGGCCGCTGTCCCGCGCCGCGTCGGCCACGAACGCCGTCGCCGTCGCGCGCTCGGCGGCGGTCGGGGCGCGGCCGAACGCCGCCGCGTACATCCGCCCCACGCGCTCGTCCGCGGTCCCGCCCGCGGCCAGCACCCGGCGCGACCACAGCTCCGCCTGCTGCACCACGAACGGGTTGTTTAGCATCACCAGCGCCTGCGCCGGCACGTTCGACACCGTCCGCCGGCCGATCGCTGTGAACGGCGTCGGGTAGTCGAACGCCACGAACATCGGGTTGAGGAAGTTCCGCCGCACCGCCAGGTACACGCTCCGCCGGCCGTTCCCGTCCAGCGGCCCGCTCGCCGGCTTGCCGCGCCCCACCTGGTGCTCCGTCAGGAACGGCAGAACCCCCGGCCCCCCCACGGTGCGGTCGAGCCGGCCGCTCACCGCCAGCATCGCGTCGCGGATCGCCTCCGCCTCCAGCCGCCGCACGCCCTGCCGGTGCAGCAGCTTGTTCTGCGGGTCGGCCGTCGTCGCCCGCGCGGTCTGTTCCGGCGTCGCCCGGCTCCCCTGCCGGTACGCGGCGCTCAGGAGCATCAACCGGTGCATCCGCTTGATCGACCACGGCACCCCGCCGTCGGACGGGCTCACGAACTCGGCAGCCAGCCAGTCGAGCAGCTCGGGGTGCGTCGGCGGCTGGCCCTGGTAGCCGAAGTCGTCCGTCGAGGGCACCAGCCCCTCGCCGAAGTGGTGCTTCCACAGCCGGTTCACGATCACCCGCGCCACCAGCGGGTTCTTCGGGTCGGTCACCTTGCGGGCGAGCTCCAACCGGCCGCTGCCGGGGCCGGGGAGCGGGGCGTTGTTGAACGCTTCAAGGAACGCCCGCGGCGCCTCCGCCCCCGGCGTCTTGTGGTTGCCGCGGACGAACACCCGCTCGTTCCGGCCGAGGCCGTCGCGCAACGTCGGCGCGAACGTTGGGGCCGGCAGCTTCGCCTCCATCGCCTTCGTCGCGTCGTCCGTCGGCGGTGGCGGCACCGTGCCGGGTGACGCGGTCGGCGGCGCGTCGGCGAACCACGCCTCGGTGGCGGCGACGAACCCGGGGCCGTCGTCGAGGAGTTCGAGGTACGCGGGCTGTCCCTTCCACATGCGCAGGTCGAACACCAGCCAGCGGAGTTGCTCCTTGCTGTTCACCGGCTGTGCGAGGCCGCCGTAGATCGGGTTCTGGATGAGCTGCAACCCGTTGAGGACGAGGCGGGCCTTGCCGTGCTCGCCGGCGGCGCGGACGGCCAGGAACGGCTTGTCGATGACGAACGTCGGCGAGCGGAGGGCGCCGGCGAGCTTCGCACTCTCGCGGCCGCTGTGCGGGAAGCCGTCGCCGGCCTCGGAGCGGAAGGCGAGGCCGGCGGCGTCCCAGCGCTGGCGCCAGCCGGCGTCGAAGCGCTCGAACGCGGTGGCCTTGGCGCGCCACGCGACCAGCCCGGAGCCGGCCCCGTCAGGGGTCGGAGCCTCCGGGCTCGCCGGAGGCTCCGACCCCTGACGGGGCCGGCTCCGGGCCAAGTCGTCTAGCAGCGCCACCGCCGCGCGCTCGTCGCCGACCTCGGCGCGGTGGTAGCGCGAGCTCGACATTACCCCGAACAGCGCGTAGTAGTCCTTCGTGCTGACGGGGTCGAACTTGTGGTCGTGGCAGCGGGCGCACGCCAGCGTCAGGCCCAGGACGCCCTTGCCGAAGGCGTCGATCTGGTTGTCGACGCGGTCGGCGTACTCGGCCCGCGAGTCCACCGGCGAGTGCTTCGCCTCGCCGAGCCACCAGAACGCGGTCGCGGTCAGGCTCTCGTTCGACCCGTCGGTCGGGTTCCGCCGCGGCGGTTGAATCAAGTCGCCGGCCAGCAGTTCGGTCAGGAACTGGTTGTACGGCAGGTCGGCGTTGAACGCCCGGACCACGTAGTCGCGGTACCGCCAGGCGTCGGGGATGTCGAAGTCGAACTCGTGGCCGTGCGTCTCGGCATACCGGGCGAGGTCGAGCCAGTGCCGGCCCCACCGCTCGCCGTACCCGGGGTCGGCGAGGAGCCGGTCCACCACCTTCTCGAAGGCGCGCGGGTCCGCGTCGGCGGCGAACGCCTCCACCTGTTCGGGCGTCGGCGGCAGGCCGATCAGGTCGAAGTACACCCGCCGCACGAGCGCCCGCGGGTCGGCCGGCGGCGCGAACGTCAGCCTCTTCTCCCGGAGTTTCGCGAGCAGCAGCGCGTCGATCGTGGTCGAGCCGGCGGGCCGCTTCACCGGCTGGAACGACCAATGTGCCTTCGCCCGCCCCGCGAGGTCGAACACGTCCTTCGGCCCGCCGGCGGCGGGCGCCTTCTCGGCCGGCCACGGGGCGCCGCCCTTCAGCCACGCCGTCAGGATTGCGACGTCGGCGTCGGGCAGTTTCCCCTTCGGCGGCATCTTCAGGTCGCCGTCGTAGCGCACGGCGGCTGCGACGAGGTCTTTGGCGGGGCCGGTCTCGCCGCCCTTGTCGAATCCCGCTTTGGTGTCGAGCCGGAGCTCGCCCTTGTGCTTGTCCTTGCCGTGGCACGCCTGGCAGTGCTGCGCCAGCAGCGGCCGCACCTTCGCCTCGAAGAAGGCGTCGTCAACCGGCGCCTGGGCGGCGGCCGGGCCGGCGGCGAGCGTGACGAGTGCGGCGGCGAGGAGGCGGGACGGCATCGACGTGGTCTCCGGCGGGAGGTGTGATTATCCCAGGGACGCGGCCGCGGGGGAAGCCCCGAGCCCCGCCGCCTGACGGCGGTCGGCTCGCCGGGGATTCGGTTCCGCCCCTGCGGGTTGGGCCGACTCTACCGCGTGGCGGGGTGGTACTCTGGGAAAGTGGGGCGAAAACCTTGTGCCCGTGCCGATTTCGGGGAGAATAGCGATTACCCTTCGGCTGACACCGCGGAGCCGCTGCACCATGTCCAATTCGACCGACCCCCGGCCCGACGACCTCCCGCCGCTGCCGCCCCCGCCGCCGCCGGACGACGACGCGCCGATGGCACTGACCGACCTCGACGAGGTGGCCGAGATCGTCCCGGCCGCCGAGGTGGTCGAGGACGTGGTGACGTTCGACCTGCC
>DASPHQ010000167.1:0-4715 GCA_035629595.1 Urbifossiella sp.
GGAAGCGTTCGAGTCCAGGCTGGGCTTCACCGCCGACGGGGAGCGGGCGGTGCGACACGGGCTTCTGGCCCCGGCGGAGGGCGAGCCGTATAGCCTGGTCCGGACTCTCGAGATCGCCACCGGCCGCGAGGTGACCGCGACCCGGGACACCTCCCGGCTCGCGGTCCCGGTCGACGGCGTCCCCGGGTCCGTCCGGCTCGGCGCCCCCGACGGGCTGTTGCTCTGGCGGCCGTTCCGGGGGGGTGACTGGTCGGTCTGGAACGTCGCGGCCGGCCGGGACGTCGTCCGCCTCGGTCCGGAGCCGCGGTCGGTCCCGGTCGCCAGCATCAGTCCCGACGGCTCCACCCTCGCCCTCGTCGACCGCGACGCGAAGCAGATCCGACTCGTGGACACGGCCTCGGGGAAGGAACGGCTCCTTGACCCGGGCCCAGCGGGCGCCCCGGGTGTGCTGTCGTTCCACCCGACCGGCGACCACCTCGCCTGCGGCAGCGGGACGGGACCCATCCGGATCCTCGACTTCCGCACCGGGCAACAGGTCCGCACCCTCACCGAGCACCAGGGGGCCGTCAACGGGCTTGCGTACCACCCCGGCGGCGAGCTGCTCGTCTCCGGCGGTGCGGACGGGAGACTCCGGGTGTGGGATCTCCGGACCGGCAAGGCGAGGGCGATCACCCCGCACGCGGGCAAGATCACAGCGCTCGCCGTCACCCCGGACGGAGATCGGGTTGCCACCGCCTCGGGCAGGTCCGTGCAGGTGTGGGACCTGCACACCGGGGAGGAGTACCTGGCGCTGACGACGACGTCCACCGTGGAGCGGCTGACGTTCACCGGCAACATCAAGTACCTGGTCGCCGAGGTGTTGTTGTTCGGCGAGCCGGTCGTGTGGGACGCGGCGGCCGCTGACCCGGCGACGAAGCACGCCCGGCTGGCCACGCGAGCCGAGACATGGCACCGGTCGGCGGCCGCCGCCTGCGCGCAGGACAAGGACGGGTTCGCGGCCGTCTGGCACCTCGAACGGCTGGTCGCCCTGGAGCCGATGAACGCCGGTTACCTGGACCGCCTCTGGAAGGCGCGGGCAGCGATGGCAGGCCAGCCGGCCAAGCCCTGAGGACCGCGTCTGTTCATCCGGAAGAATCCGCACAATCCACACCTCCGCGCGGCGGATTCCGGCCCCACCGCGGCTCTCCTCTCTTATCGACACTCGCGTTCGACCCCCCGACCGGAGCCGCAATGCCCCGCGGAAGTGTCCGTCTCCGCCTGCACGCCGAAGCTCTTGAAGACCGCGTCACGCCGGCGGCTGGGGCGCTCGACCCCACCTTCAGCGCCGACGGGCGGTTCGCGGTGGACGTCGGGCCGAACCCCGGCACGCTCACATCCTTCGCGACCGCCCTCCAGCCCGACGGCAAGCTCGTCACGGTCGGCAACCACTCCGGTACCGGCGGCGGCGGGTTGGTGATGCGGCTCAACGCCGACGGCACCGTCGATCCGACGTTCAGCAACGGGGCGCTCGACACCGTCTGGGACGGTGGCGACGGGATGCACGTGCGGGCCGGCGCCGACCCCCTCTTCGATGTCGTCCTCCAGTCGGACGGCAAGATCGTGGCGGTCGGTGGGCAAAATGCCTTGCGACTGACGGCCGACGGCCAGCCCGATCCGACCTTCGGCACGAACGGCCTCGTCACGTTCCCCGCGATCGGGACGGGAGCCAGCGGGTCGTTCGGCGCGACCGGGCTCGCGCGGCAGCCGGACGGGAAGTTCGTGGTCAGCGGGTACGCCAACTTCACGGGCACCGGCAACGACTTCGTCGCGATCCGGCTGAACGCCGACGGCACGCCGGACCCCACCTTCGACGGCGACGGGGTGCGGTCGGTCGCGTTCTCCGCGGTCAACGGCGTCGACCAGGCGCACGCCGTCGCCGTCCAGGCCGACGGGAAGATCGTCCTCGCCGGGCTCGCGACCCCGGGCACCACTGCGACCGACTTCGCGGCAGTTCGGCTGAACGCCGACGGCTCGCTCGACACGACGTTCAGCGCTGACGGGGTGATAACGGTGCCGGTCTTGGCCGGGTTCGCCGGCGACAGTGCCAGCGCGGTCGTGATCCAACCCGACGGGAAGATCGTGCTGGCCGGGGCCGCGAACCCGGCCGGGTCGTTCCAGATCGATCTGTTCACCGCGGTGCGGCTGAACGCCGACGGCACGCTCGACACCGACTTCGATGGGGACGGCGTGCGGATCGTGCCCGGCACCGGCGACTCCGCCGCGCCCGGGGTCGAGGACGCGGCGCTGCTCGACGACGGCCGGATCGTTCTGGTCGGGGCTGCCCCGGGCGCGGTCCAGGCCGGGCAAACGTACTACGACTTCACCGTCGTGGTGCTGACCCCGGAGGGCGCGAACGACACGACGTTCAGCGCGGACGGCGTGCTGATCTTCGAGCCGAACCCGAACCAGGGTGCGGGGAACAACCTGCGGGCGACCGGCGTGAATGTGACGCCGGCGGGCCAGCTCCTCGTCAGCGGCAACTCGCACTCCCTGGCCAGTTTCGCCCGGCTCAACCCCGACGGAACGTTCGACACGACCTACGGCACGGACGGGATCGCCAACCACCAGTTTCGTGTCCTCGGATCCGACGCCGGGAACGCCGCGGCGCTCCAGCCCGACGGCAAGGTGGTGATCGCCGGCAACACCTCGTTCTCGTTCGCCGACAACGCCGACTTCGCCCTCGCCCGCGTGAACCCGGACGGCACGCTCGACACCACGTTCGGGAACAACGGCGTCCTCACCACCAACATCCTTGGAGCGGACACAGCGCGCGCGGTGGCCGTCCAGCCGGACGGGAAATCATCGCGGCCGGGACCGCGAACGACCGGTCCGGGAGCCCGACCGGTGCTGTCGTGCGGTACAACCCGGACGGGTCACTCGACGCCACGTTCGGGACCGGCGGGATTCTGAACCTCAACCTCAGCACCGTGGACGACGTGTTCCACTCGATCGCCCTCCAGCCGGACGGAAAGATCGTCCTCGGGGGAACGATCGGGGAGAGCACGGGGGCCGACTTCGCGGTGGTGCGGCTGAACGCCGACGGCACCTACGACACCGCGTTCGGTGTCGGGGGAATTGTTCGGCGGTCGGTGGGCAGCAACGACCAGGCGTTCGCCGTGACCGTTCTCGCCGACGGCCGCATCCTCGCGGCCGGCGTCAGCGATCTGCGCGGGGCGGTGGTGCGGCTGAACTCCGACGGTTCCGCGGACGCGACGTTCGACGCCGACGGGATCGCGACCCTCGGCGGGACGGGTCCGAACCAGATCCGCGGCTTCACCGGGATGGCCGTCCAGGCCGACGGCAAGCTGGTGTTCTCCGGCACCACGGGTCACATGGCCGTGGCCCGTCTGAACGCCGACGGGTCGGTCGACACCAGCTTCAGCGGCGACGGGGTTGCCCCCGTGACGTTCGCGACGAGCAGTGTCGGTGCGGCGGTCGCCGTGACCCACGACGGCCGCATCCTCGTCGGCGGCCTGGCCGGGGCCGGGAGCGACTTCGCCGTCGCCCGGCTGCTGACCGACGGAACGCCCGACCCATCGTTCGACGGCGACGGCCGCGCGACCGTGGACATGGCCGGCGCCCCTTACGGCTACGTCGATCCCACCACGTTCGACGACCTCGTCTCGCTCCTCCTTCAGCCCGACGGGAACATCGTCCTCGCCGGCACGATCACCACGACCCCCGCACCGGGGACCAGTAGCAGGGACTTCGGATTCGCCCGGCTGGAGGGCGGCGGGGTACCGCCGATCGACCTCCAGCTCTCGAACGGGCTGATCCCCGAGAACGCCGGCTCGGGCGCCCTCGTCGGCACCCTGACCACGACCGACCCGAACACCCTGGACACGCACACGTACGCGCTGGTGGCCGGCGCCGGCGCCGCCGACAACGCCCGGTTCACGATCGTCGGTAACGAGCTGCGGGCCGTCGGGTCGTTCGACTACGAGGTGGGCTCGCCGGCGCTCGGCGTCCGCATCCGCACGACCGACCAGACGGGCGAGAGTCACGAGGAGTCGTTCACGATCACGGTCACGAACGTGAACGAGGTTCCCACGGCGGTCGGGGACGCCTACGAGGTCGCCGAGGACACCCCGCTCACGATCAGCGCCGCCGGGCTACTGGCCAACGACTCCGACCCGGACGGCGACCCGCTGACCGCGGCCGTGGTCGGCGGCCCGGCGCACGGCTCGCTCGAACTCGCGCCGAACGGGTCACTCCTGTACACGCCCGACGAGAACTTCAACGGCACCGACACCTTCACCTACCGCGCCCGCGACGGCGCGCTCGACTCCGGAGCGGTCACGGTCACGATCACGGTGGCCCCGGTCGCGGACCCGCCTGCGGTGCCGCCGCCGGTCCCACCGGTACCCGTGAACGAGGACGAACCGGTCACCGGCACACTCCCCGGCTCCGACCCCGACGGCGCGGGCGTGACGTTCGCGATCGTTGGTACGCCGGTCGGCGGCACCGTCACGATCACCGACCCGGCGACCGGCGCGTTCGAGTTCACACCGGAGCGGAACTTCTCCGGGGAGGCGAGTTTCCAGTACGCCGTGACCAACGCCACCGGCACCGCCACGGTCACCGTCGTCATCCCGATCACCGCGGTCAACGACGCACCGGTGCCCGCCCCGCAACCGGTCACGGTCTCCGAGGGCGCGACGCACACCGGAACCCTG
>DASPHQ010000168.1:0-2400 GCA_035629595.1 Urbifossiella sp.
TCCGCGCGCTCGGCCAGTTCGGCGCTGTGCGTCACCATCACCAGCGACAGCCCGCGGTCACGCTGCAGCGTGGTGAGCAAGTCCAGCACGTGTGCCGCGTTGTCCGAGTCCAGGTTCCCCGTCGGTTCGTCGGCCAGCAGCAGCGGCGGGTCGTTCGCCAGCGCCCGCGCAAGAGCTACCCGCTGCCGCTCGCCCACGGACAGCTGCGACGAGCGGTGACCGGCCCGCTTTGACATCCCTACCAGCCCGAGCAGTTCGTCGGCCTTCCGCGCCCGCTCCGCGGCCCCGAGCGTGCCGCCGAACATCGGCACCTGCACGTTCTCGCGGGCGGTCAGCGTCGGCAGTAGGAAGAACGACTGGAACACGAAGCCGATCTGCCGCGACCGGAAGCGGTCGAGGTCGGCGTGCCGCGTCAGCGACTCGCCGCGGAAGATCACCTCGCCGCGGTCCGGCCGGTCGAGCGCCCCGAGCAGGTTCAGGAGCGTGCTCTTGCCGCAGCCGCTCGGGCCGGTGACGGCGACGAACTCGCCGGCGGCCACGGCCAGCGACACGCCATTGAGCGCCCGCACCTGCCCGTCGGGGTACTGCTTGTGCAGGTCGCGGGCCGCCAGTAGGGGCTCAGTCATGGCGGATGGCCTCCGTCGGCAGCAGCCGGGCCGCCCGCACCGCGGGGTACAGCCCGCCGAGGAGGCCGATCAGGACCGTGAGCCCGAACCCTCGCGCCGCCACCGCCGGCGACACGCCCGGTTCGACGAACCCGTTCACCTGCGGGAACTGTGTCAGCGCGTACGTCGCGCCGACGGCCCCAATCGTACCCACCACTGCGGCCGCGAGGCCGAGCAACACCGACTCGCCGAGCACCATCCCGACCACGCGCGTCGGCGGCCAGCCGACGGCGCGGAGTATGCCGATCTCCTGCGTCCGCTCGACCACAGACATGATCATGGTGTTCAGCATGCCGATGACGCCGACCAGGAGTCCGAGCGCCGACACGAGCCACGACACGGCCCGCAGCATCTTCAGGTGCGACAGGTTGGTGACGTACTCGTGCGGCCGCTTGGCCGCGAGCCGGGCGACGGGGTCGTTCGGGTCGCGGAGCGCGTCGATCTGTTCCCGCACTTCCTCGACGGCGGCGTCGTGGTCGAGGCCGGGCGAGCGCCGCACCCGGACGGTGAAGCCGGTCACGCGCATGCCCGTGAGCGCCCGGGCGTCCTCGATCGGCACGATCGCCGAGCCCTGCTCGAAGATCACCGGGCTGTCGAACACGCCGACCACCTCGTAGCGGTTGCTCGGATCGTTCGGGTCGTCGCGGCCGAACACCACGACGTCGCCGACCCCCTTCTTGATGTTGCCGGCCACGGTGACCCCGAGCATCACCTTGCGGCGGTCGCCGGCGACGAGCTTCCGGCCCGCGGTCAGGGTGAAGTCGTCGTACCCGTAGTTGTCGGCCTGCCAGCCCTGGATCATCACCGTCTCGCTGATGCCGCTGTCCAGCGTGACGTCCACGAAGTTCGCCACGCCCTCGGCCACGGCCTCGACGCCTGGCAGCGCGCGGGCCTGGTGGACGAGCGCTTCGCCGAAGTCGGAGTTGAGCCCGCTGGAGCGGCCGGCCTGCTGAACCATCAGGTCCACGCGGCGGCTGGCGAACGACCGCTCCACGGCCGACTCGATGTTGCTCCCGACGGCCATCATCGCCATGACCGCGGCCACGGCGACGGACAGCCCGAGCACGGTGAGGAGCGTGCGCGTCCGCCGGCGGAGGAGGTTCTTGGCGAGGAAGGTGACGAAGTACACGGGGTCAGCCGCCGGTGGGGTGTTCGATCCGCGCCAGGTGCCGCCGCAGCGCGTCCGCGAACCCGGCGGCGTTCTCCAGCATCGCCAGGTGCTTGGCGCCGGGAATGATCTCGGCCGTACACGCCGGCAGGTTCGCCTCCAGCCACCGGCACGTCGCCAGGAACGGCGAGAACTCGTCGTACAGAGCGACCACCGGCTGCCGCACGCCGGCGATGGCGTCCGCGGTCAGCCCGGCGACGGCCATCACGTCGTCGCCGCAGGTCGTCTCGGCGAGCTGCGGCAGCTGCCGCACCCAGCCGCGGCCGAAGGTGCCGTAGATTGCTTCGAGGTCGCTCAACTTCTGGGGGCTGAGCGCGGCCGACTGCCGGAACAACTCCGCGAAATCGACCGTGTCGCCGAGCGTGACACCGACGAGAGCGAACTTCTCGCGCACTTCGGCCCACAGCTGCATCTTCCCGAAGTTTGGCTCGACGTGCCGCAGCCCGGGGAAGAACGAGTCCGACAGGATGACGCCGCGGATCACGTCGGAGTGCCGGGCCGCCGCGTGCAGGCCGGTGACGCCGCCGAAGCTGTGGCCGAGAATCACGGCCGGGCCCAGGCCGAGCG
>DASPHQ010000169.1:0-9422 GCA_035629595.1 Urbifossiella sp.
ACGCGCCGAAAGCCCACCCGTCGCAACGGGGGGGGGCCTGGGACATGCTCACCCGCGCCCCGACGCTCCGCACCGCCAACATCCTGCTCGACCAGGCCCACGGCGCCTTCGACCGGGCCGTCCGAGCCGCCCTCGAAGACCCCGCACGTCCCGCCGAGCTCGCCCGCTTCGCCCCCGTCGGCCGGCACCTCGTGGAGCCGTGGAAGGTGGTGGTGGCGGGCCCGCCGAACGTCGGCAAGAGTTCGCTGGTGAACGCCCTGGCCGGCTACCAGCGTTCCGTGGTATCGCCGACCCCCGGCACGACGCGCGACGTGGTGACGACGACGCTGGCCTTCGACGGTTGGCCGGTCGAACTGGCCGACACCGCCGGTCTGCGCGACGCCGCCGGGCTGGAGGCGGAGGGAATCGATAAGGCGCGGGCGCGGCTGGCGACGGCGGACGTGGTGCTGTGGGTGATGGACGCGAGTGTGGCCGATTTGGAGTATCCCGACGATGCGACTCGGGAGGCCGGACGTCGCGCCCAGTGGGTGCCGGTTCTGAACAAGTTCGACCTCGTCGCCGAGGGGTGGCCGCCGGATTACCCCCTCGACGCGCCACAGGTCTCAGCACGGACCGGCGACGGTATTCCTCACCTGATCGCGTGGGTGGCGTTTAAGCTCGTCCGCGATCCGCCCCCGCCTGGCGCCGCTGTGCCGTACACGCCGGAGTTGGCGGACGCGATCGTTCGGGCGCATTCCGCCTACTCGCTCGGAAAGTCGGACGAAGCGGCCCGGCTCCTCCGTGCCTGCGTTGCGGCCGAACCACCGGTGGGATAACGAGTTCCGCCCCGCGCGTCGTTCGTGTCGCGTTCGATCTGACCGCGTGACATGTTTCCGCGACCCGGTGGGGGGCGCGGCGGAAACAATAATCTCGGTCAAACTGGCCGGTGCGATACAACACCGGCATTCCTTTTCGCCGCGGAGCGTGCCATGCAGCTCGGGAAAGTTCGTCGGCCGGACGGCCGCGTCGGCGTCGTGCTCGTCGAGGCCGGCCACTCCTTCGACCTGGACATGACCCGCAAGCCGGGCGTCCACACACTCGCCGACGTGCTCCATTCGCCCGACCCGGCCCGGCTGGCGCGCGAGCTGATCGACGCCGGCAGCACGTCGGAGCCGGCCGGTCGGCAGGCGTACCTGGCGCCGGTGGACCGGCAGGAGGTGTGGGCCGCGGGCGTGACGTACAAGCGGAGCAAGGTGGCCCGCGAGGAGGAGAGCAAAGGGGCCGCCCAGTTCTACGACAAGGTGTACACCGCCCCGCGGCCGGAGCTGTTCCTGAAGGCCACGCCGACGCGGGTCGTTCACCCGGGCGAGCCGGTGAAGGTGCGCGCGGACAGCACGTGGAGCGTGCCGGAGCCGGAGCTGACGCTGGTGGTGTCGCCGGACCTGCGAATCGTGGGGTACACGGTCGGCAACGACATGAGCGCCCGCGACATCGAGGGCGAGAACCCGCTCTACCTGCCGCAGGCGAAGATCTACAAGCAGTCGTGCAGCGTCGGCCCGCTGGTGACGCTGGCCGCGAAGATGCCGCCGCTGGCCGGCGTGGAGATCAAGCTGACGATCAAGCGCGGCGGCACCACGGCCTTCGAGGGCACGACGACGCTGGACCAGTTGTCGCGGACGCCGGAGAGTTTGGTGGAGTGGTTGGGGAAGGAGAACGCCTTCCCCGACGGCGTGCTGCTGCTGACGGGTACGGGGATCGTGCCGCCGGACGAGTTCACGCTGAAGCCGGGCGACGCCGTGAGCATCAGCATCACCGGGATCGGGACGCTGTCGAACCCGGTGGTGTAAATCCTCCGCCGCTCGCGGCGATGCATCGCCGCGAGCGGCGGGGAGGGTCAGTTCGACTTCCCGGGGGCGATGAGTTCGCCGATGGTGGTGCCCGCCAGCTTGCCGGTGATGACCACGTTGCGGTCCTTCACCTCGGCCTTGAGCGACCGGGCCGGCTCCACCAGCGCCTTCAGCTCCGCCTGGTTGGCGGCCAGCACCGGCAGCAGCCGGAGCAGCCCGCCGAGCGTCTTGCCGGTCTCCTCGGCGGCGGCGGCGTCCTTCATCCCCAGGTTGATGGTCAGGTTCACGTCCTTCTCGACGCGCAGCACCGTGCTCAGGCTCTGGAGGTTGGCGAGCTGGGCCGCGACGGCGGGGTTGGCGGCCGGCCCCTTCAGCTTCCCCATGTCGAGCCGGCCGTTCGGCACGGCGACCGCCCACAGGGTGGCCTTGTCGTCCATCCCCTTCACCAGGGCGTTCATCTCGCGGCCGAGGTCGGCCTTGCTCTTGGCCGGGACCGCCAGCGCGGTGCTGATCCCCTTCTTGTCGCCGGACACGATGATGGTCTTGTCGTCCACCACGGTGGCGTAGTACGGGTTGCCGCTGTCCGGGGTGTACTTGAACATCACGTCCTTGCCGTCCTTCACCAGGGCGTAGTGGTCGGCGTCCTTGCGGGTCTGGGCTTCGGCGGCCTTGTACAGCTTCTCGGGGTCGAACGTGCCGTGGACGATGACCAGGTACTTAAAGTCGGTGTTGTCGTTGCCGGACATGCCGACGACGACGCGGTCGAGGTCCTTGAGCGGGTCGAGGCCGAGGTCGCGGAGGATCGTCTGGACGTCGTTCTCCTGGAGCTTCTTCTTGAGGCTGTCCAGCGCGTACTGCTTGACGATGTCCGACTGCAGCGCCTGCCGGACGTTCACCGACATGACGACGTCGGCGTCGGCGGGGAGGAGCGGATCGACATCGGCGCCGCGGGCGGGTCCGGCGGCGACGACGGCGGCGAGGGCGAGCCCCAGGGCGGGGCGGACCAGACGGGTCATGGCGAAGAATGTCCTTTGCGCGGGGTGGGGCCGCCGGGCGCCGCCGACGGTCGGGACATTGTACCCGGCGCGGGGGCGGCGGGTTTCGGAGTCGTTGGGAGTCGAACCTGGGTTTACTCCTCCACTCCCGCAGACTCCCGCAGACTCCCAACGACTCCTACACCCGCAGCCCCGCCAGCGCCCGCACGAACTCGCGGCAGAACGCCGGCAGGTCGTCGGCCCCGCGGGCGGTGATGAGGTTGCCGTCGCGGACCACCGGCGCGTCGCGGTAGGTCGCGCCGGCGGCACGCACGTCGTCGCGGATGCCGGGGTCGCAGGTGACGACGCGGCCGTCGAGGACGCCGCCGCTGATGAGCAGCTGCGCGCCGTGGCCGATGGCCGCGACCCGGCTCGACCCGTCGGACACGAACGTGCGGATCACGTCGACCGCGGCCTCGCGCTGCCGCAGCTTCTCGACGCACGGCCCGTCCGGGATCAGGACCGCGTCGTACTCGGCGGGGTTCACCTCGTGGATGCGCTCGTCCGGCTCGATGCGGTAGCCGTGGAGGCCGGTCAGCCCGTGCATGAGCGGGGAGGCCAGGCGGACCGTGAACCCCTCCTCGCGGAGGCGGTACCACGGCAGGAACAGCGTTAAATCCTCGAACCCGTCGGTGACCAGTATGAGGGCTTTCATGGCGGCAGGGGTGGCGTGTGGGAAGGTGGCCGGGGAAGGGGATTGTAGCCCGCGAATGCGGAGTGCGGAAGCCGATCCGCCGCTCGCGGCGTTGCAGCGCCAGCGCTGCAACGCCGCGAGCGGCGGAAATCAGGAAACCCGTTCCCACGTCTGCCGGAGCAGGATCGTCGGCGCCGGGTCGCCGCGGAACTGCCAGTTCCACGACTCGCTCCCCAGCACGCACTGCAGCATCCGCACGGTGGCGATCGGGCGCCGCAGCACCACCGGCAGCGCGCCGGCCGCGACCCGGGCCGACCACAACCCGCGCCGCGCGCCGGTCAGCCACTCCTCGGACGTCCGCCGGTAGTCGTCGGTGCCGTCCTCCTCGTGGACCAGCCGAAACAGCCCGTCCGCGCAGCGGGCAAGTTGCCCGCGCATCGGATACCACCCGCCGAACGACCGCGCCAGCCGCGCCCAGTGGAACCCGGCCGACCCGCGCGGGAACGCCGACGGCGGCCGCAGCAGATCGTTCGGGTCGGGCCGGTCGCGGAAGTGGATGGCGGTCGTCACGAACCGGGCGCCCGCGCGGGCCGGGCCGAGGACGCGGCCGACGGTGGCGAACAGGTGCCGGTACACGGCGTCGTCGCGCCCGGCGGCGGCGTCCTCCGGCTGGGCGAAGTGTTCGAGCGACCCGTTGGCGATGACCGCGTCGAACTGCCCGTCCCACTCCGGGCCGAGGTGCTTGTAGTCGCGGAGCTGCACGTTCAGCCCGTCCCGGAGGCCGCGCCGCACCTGCTCGGGCGACACCGTGATGCCCCACGCCGTCGCCCCGCGCGCCTCGGCCGTGCGGAGGACGCGGCCGTACCCGCAGCCGATGTCGAGCACGCGGTCGCCGGGCGCGACGCCGGCTCGGTCGAGGAGTACGTTCGCCTGCCGGGCCTGCGCCGTGTCGTACCGGCGGGTCGGGTTCCCTTCGTACATGCCGTCGGTGAGGTCGGTGAACCCGAGGGCGGGGAAGAAGGCGTCGAACACGCTGTAGCAGGCGACGACGGTCGGGGCGGTCGGGGTCATGGGCGCACTCCACGGGACGGACCCTCCCCGGCGGGCGCGGCGACGCCGCGTCCGACCCGCAGGGGGGTGGTCCGGGAACGAGGGCTAGGGGAGGAACGTCAGGTCAAGACGAGGGGCGGGCCGCCCGGTCGAGGGCGCGCATTCGCAGCCCGTACACCAGCGCCCAGCCGCCGAACGGCAGCCCAAGCGCGGCCGGCCACAGCGCCGGCGGAAGGAACGGCATCGCCACCGCCCCCGCGAGCACGGCGAGCCCGCCGTAGAACACCCGGCCGCCGTGGACCGGGGCGTGCGACAAAATGCAGAACGCCAGCACCGCCGTCGTCGCCGGGTACAGGGCCAAGGGGTCCGCCCAGTAGGCGGGCACCAGCGCGGCGCACGTCACCAGCGCCCAGAACTTGATGGCCCCGCTCACGCGCTCGGCCGAGTTCAGCCGCCCCGGCCGGAGCCAGACGTAGAAGGTGAACACGACCGTCCAGCCGACCGCGTTGGCGATCAGCGCGGCAAGTAGCCACCCCGGCCCGCCGCCGGCGAGCACGGCCGCGACCGCCGCGCCCTGGGTGAGGAACGTCCACGCGGCGCCCCACAGGTGGCTGGTGCCGTTGGACACCGGCACCGCCTTTCGTTCCTGATCGATTAGCCGCATGAACTGCGACCACCACCCGGAGCGCAGCCCGACCGGCTCGCCGGCGCGGAATCGGTCGAGGTCGGCGGCCAGCGCCGCGGCGGTCGGGTAGCGGTCCTCCGGCTGCTTCTCCAGGCAGCGGGCGCACACCGCCGCCAGGTCCGGCGGGCAGTCCGGCCGCGCCGCCCGCACCGGCGGGGCCGGCTCGTCCGACACCCGCCGGGCCACCGCCATGAGGTCGTCGAGCCCGAACGGCGGGGCGCCGGTCAGCAGCTCGTACAGGATCGCACCGAGGGCGTGGACATCGACCGCGACGGTGAGCGCGCGGTCGCCGCGGGCCAGCTCGGGGGCCATGTACGCGACCGTGCCGGCGGTCGAGCTCACCGACACGTCGAGGGGTTTCGCCAGCCCGAAGTCGGCGACGTGCGGCCGGCCGTCGGCGTCCAGCAGCACGTTCCCCGGCTTCAGGTCGCGGTGGAGGAGCCCGCGCTGGTGGGCGTGGTGGACGCCGAGGGCCACGTCGCGGACCAGCGCCGCCGCCTCGTGGTGCGGCCGCCGGCCGAGCGCCTTGAGCTTCGCCGCGAGGCTGCCGCCCTCCATCACCTTCATCACGAGAAACGGCACGCCGGCGTCGTCGCCGACGTGGTACACCGGCACGACGTTGTCGTGATCGAGTCGGGCCGCGGCTTCGGCCTCGAACCGGAACCGGCCGTCGTCCCCGCCGGGCACCAGCTTCAGTGCCACCTCGCGTTTCAGGTCGGGGTCGAAGGCGCGGTAGACGACGCCCATGCCGCCGCGGCCGAGTTCGCCGAGCACGTGGTATCCACCGACGACGGCAGGGGCCGGGCGGACGGGGGCGATGTCGGCCCGGATGGGACGCTCGGCAGCGAGAAAGCGCGCGAGCGCGGCAGCGAGGTGAGGGTTGCGGGCGAGCCAGTCGAGGAGCGGCCGGGCGTCGCCGCCGTCCTGGGCCTTCAGCGCCAGTGCCACGCCTTCGTCCAGGCCGTGCGGGGCGGTCGCCACGGGGTCGGTCGTCGTCATTCCTTGTCCCCCGGGTGGCCGACCGTGACCCGCAGGGCGAGGACGGCGCGGTGCAGGAGCTGCGACACGGACCCCTCCGACCGGCCGAGCAGCCCGGCGATCTCCGTCACCTTCATCCCCTGGAGGTAGCGCAGCTCGACGGCCACGCGCTGCGCCTCGGGGAGAAGCGCCAGGCCGGCCGCGAGGCGGGCGTAGCGCTCGTTGCGGACGGCGCGCTCGCTCGGCGACGTGTCGGGGGCGGCCAGCCAGTCGGCGAGCAGGCGGCCGGACTCGGCGGCGGCCTCGGCCGGCACGTCGCCGCGGCCGGGGGCGAACTTCCGGGCGGCGTCGATGACGTTGTTGGTGAGCGCCCGGCGGAGGTACGCGAGCACCTCGTGGTCGGGCAGGCCGGCGAGGCGGTCGCCGCGGAGGGCGTCGAGAAAGGTCTGGTGAACCAGGTCGGCGGGGTCGAGTTTGGCCCGCAGCCGGTCGGGCAGCCGGGCCGCGGCCCACGCGAGGAGGGCGGGGCGATGGCGGTCGAGCGATTCGGGCGTGGTCATCGCGGCGTCCCCGGGGCACGGGGGTCCAAGCGGCCGGCGGTGGGAAATCTTACGCGAAATCTCGCCGCAAACCGCGCCCCGTACTTCCCCTAGACTCCCGCGCCGACCGCCGGTATACCCGCACCCCCTCCGCCCCGATCCGGGCGGGGACGGCCACCGGGGCGGGTATGCGCGCTGCCGTGCGGAGCGGGCTGATTCGTGGTCTCATCCTCGCCGGCGTCGCGGCCGTGGGCGTCCTCGCGTGGGTCGCGAGCACCTGGGTCAGCCCCGAGCGCGTCCGCGAACAGGTCGTCGCCGCCCTCCACGACCAGCTCGACGGCGTCGACGTCCGCGTCGGCTCCGCCCGGATGCGCATCCTCGGCGGCATCGCCGTCCGCGACCTCACGCTGACCCGCCGCGGCGACCCGCCCGACCAGCCGTTCCTCGTCGTCCCCGTCGCGCTGCTGTTCCACGACAAGGAGCAGCTGAACCGCGGCCGGCTCGTCATCCGCCGCATCGAACTCGAGAACCCCACGCTCCACCTGGAGCGCGGCGCCGACGGCAAGTGGAACGTCGCCGACCTGGTGCGGCCCGGCCCGGCCGACCGCCCGGTGCCGTCGTTCCAGGCCAAGGGGGCGACCGTCACCGTCACCGACCGGTCGCCGGAGGCGCTGCCGGCGGTGAAGCTGACCGACGCCCAGCTGTTCCTCCAGACCGAGCTGGTGTCGATGCTGACGCTCGACGCCCGCGGGACGACCGACCTGTTCGGGCCGGTCGAGGTGAAGGCCCGGTTCGAGCGGCTCAGCCGCAAGACCGTGATCGACCTCGACCTGAAGGCGCTGCCGCTGGGCGACGTGGCCCCGGCCATCGCCGAGCGGTTCGCCCCGCTCATCGCCCCGCACGTCCAGAAGCTCACCGCCACCGCCGCGGTCAAGGCCGAGCTGCGGTACAACCCCGAGGCCGCCCCCGCGTGGCGGCACGACGTGGAGGTGACGGTCAAGGACGGCCGGCTCGAACACCCCGACGTGCCGTGGCCGATCGAGAAGATCGGCGTGAAGGTCCGCAGCATCGACGGCCGGGTGAAGGTCGAGGACGCGACCGCGAAGGTCGGCCCGGCCCACGTGCGCGTGGCGCTGGAGACGCGGGAGGGTGGTGTAACGCTGCAAGCGGCGGACAAGGACGATCCGTTCGCCGCGTTCGAGGCGCACGTCCAGCGCGCCGACGTGACCGTCGCCGGCGTGCCGCTGACCGACGAGCTGTTCGCGCGGCTCGGCGAGGCCGGGGCGAAGGCCAAGAAGATGTTCTCCCCCGCCGGGACGATCGACCTCGGCTACCGGTTCGGCCGCGAGGCCGCGACCGGGTGGAAGCGCGAGATCGACGTGCGGCCGCGCGGCGTCACCGGCCGGTACGAGAAGTTCCCCTACCCGATCACCGCCGTCGAGGGGTCGCTCAAGAAAACCGTCGTCCCCGGCGGCGAGCCGAGCATGGCGGTGGACGTCCGCGGCAAGGCGGCCGGCGACGCGACGATCACCGTGAAGGGGCAGGTGTACGGCCGCGGCCCGGACCCGGCCGTCACCCTGCGTGTGGCCGGCGCCAACGTCCCCATCGACGACCGCATCATCGCCGCGTTCCCGGACGAGTACCCGGACCTGCTGCGGCAGTTCCGCCCGGCCGGCCGGGCCACGTTCACCGCCGACATCACCCAGAAGCAGGGCGTGAACCTCGTCGAGAACGAGATGCGCGTCGAGATCGCCGACGGCACCATCCACTACGCCCGGTTCCCGTACCGGTTCGAGCGGGTGAAGGGGAAGGTGGTGGCGCGGGTGCAGGCGGTCGAGCCGCGGCCGGGGGTGGCGCCGCCGCCGGACCGCGGCGAGTTGGTGTTCGACGGGTTCACCGCCACGCACGGCGGCGGCACCGTGTGGATGCACGGCTCGCGCCGCACCGTCGCCGGCACCGCCGACCGCAAGCTGGAGCTCCACCTCGGCGGCAACGGCTGCCCGGTGGACGACGACCTGAAGGGGGCGCTGGCGGGGCTGAAGCTCGACGACATCTGGAAGAAGCTGTCGCCGCGCGGCACCCTGGCGTTCTCGGCCGACGTGGAGGTGATGGACCGCGCGCGCCCGCCCGGCGCGCCGCCGCCGAAGGCCGACGAGCCGACGTTCAACCCGGCCAGCGACCTGAACCTGACGTTCAACTTCTACGGCCCGACGGTGACGCCGACGTTCTTCCCGTACGACCTGTCCGACCTGTCGGGGTGGTTGCAGTACCGCGGCGGCCGGGTGGACCTGGCACACCTCGCGGCCCGGCACGGCGACACGCGGCTGAAGCTCGAGGCCGGCGAGGTGCGCTTCTTCCCGCAGGGCGTGGTGTGGGCGAACCTCGGCAAGCTGGAGGCGAAGAACCTCGTCGCCGACGACGCGCTGCTGAAGGCGCTGCCGGCGGCGCTGCGCGAGGGCGTGGAAGGGCTGAAGCTGCGCGGCCGGGCCGACCTGGAGATCAAGCACCTCGTCGTGCTGACGCCGCCGGACGAGCCGGCGCCGGTGGCCCGCGGCCAGGCGCCGTCGGTGCTGCCGGCCGCGGTGTCGCCGTCGAGCCCGCCGCCGGCGCCCGACCCGGTCGTGTACTGGGATGCTGAACTCCGCCTGACCGGCGCGTCGCTCGACACCGGCGTCG
>DASPHQ010000170.1:0-3365 GCA_035629595.1 Urbifossiella sp.
TCGTTCGGGAGAAGGTAGTCGGCCGGTTCGGTGAGGCCGGCGAGGCTCGGCTTGGTCGGCGGGTTGGCAGGGGCGCGGCCGGTGGCGGCGAGCGCGACGACGGCCGCGGCCGTGACGGCGTAGCGGGAGAGGCGCCAGACGGCGGACATGGGTGTGTCCTTTCGCGGGACTGGTGGGGTAGGGCGGGCAGTTACTTCATCGTTAGGTGGTGCCGGGCGGGGAGTCAACGCGGCGGGCATCGGGGACGTGATTCCCCGCCATCGGCGGGGACGATCGTCATTGGTGGGTCATTGGTGGGTCATTCGTCATTCCCGGCCCGGCCGGGAAGTGGGGTTGCATCCCACCCGCGGCGGGTGCAACAATCCCCCCTCGCCGAGCTATCGCCCCGCGTGGGGACAGGGATGTCGATCAGCACTGCCGCACCCGCACCGCCGAATACGACCGCCGTTCCGCCGTCCGCCGCCGTCACGGTCGTCACCGCGCCGGCCGCCGCGCCCGCGTTCCGCCCGCCGCCCTGGCAGGTCGCCGGACTCGTCGCGCTGATGGTGTGGGCGTACCTGCCGATGCTGCGGGTGTTCTTCGACAAGTGGATCAACGACCCGCAGTACTCGCACGGTCTGCTGGTGCCGGTCTTTTCCGCGTACCTCGTGTGGAAGGCGTGGCGGGCCGGGCCGCTCGTGCCGAAGCCGATGCCGTGGCTCGGCTGCGGCCTCCTCGCCGTCGCCATGTCGGTGCGGCCGCTCGCCGGCAGCCTCCTGTTCCACCAGCTCGACGCTGCCAGCCTGATACTGGCGCTGGTCGCCGTCACCCTCGCGGCCGGCGGGCTGCCGCTGCTGCGGCGTGTCGGCGGCGGCCTGCTGTTCCTCCTGTTCATGGTGCCGCTCCCCTACGAGCTGGAGCGGAACGTCGGCCAGCCGCTCAAGACCGCGGCCACCGTCAGCAGCACGTACCTGCTCCAGACGCTCGGCCAGCCGGCCATCCGCGACGGCAACCTCATCCTCATCGACGAGGTGCGGCTGGGCGTGGTCGATGCGTGCTCGGGGTTGAAGATGCTGGTGACGTTCGCGGCGTTCTCGGTCGGGGCGGTGCTGCTGATGAACCGGTCGTGGTTCGAGCAGGCGATGGTGCTCCTCGGCATCATCCCCATCGCCATCATCACGAACGTACTGCGGATCACCGCGACCGGGCTGGCGTACCTCGTGTTCGCCGACAAGGGTACGCTCGAGTTCCTCCACGACTTCTACGGCTGGCTCATGATGCCGGTCGGCCTGGCGCTGCTGGCGCTGGAGCTGTGGGTGCTGAAGAAGCTGGTCACGGAAGCCTGACAACGCCCGCCCGCCGCGGCGGGTGGGCTTTCCGCCCGATCGACGTGATTCACCCCTGGTCTGAGCCTGCAAGGACGCAGAGCCCATGAACGGACCGACCTTCGCCCCCGCCCTCACCGCCCCGAAGCCGGCCCCGCCGCGGCCGACCGCGCGCCCCGGCGCGAAGCCGGACGCCGACGGCACCGGCCTCCGCGTGCTGACGTACCTCCAGCTCCACTGGCTGCTGATCCTGTTCTGCGGCACCCTCCTCGGCGCCGTCGGCTCCTACGCCGCGTGGGAGCTGCTCGCCAGCAAGTACGAGTCCTACGGCCTCCTCCAGGTGTCGCAGGTGCCGCCGGCGCTGGCCTCGCAGGGGAACGCCCAGGAGGCCCGCACCGACTTCACCACGTACGTCCGCACCATGAGCGGGCTCATCAAGTCCGAATTCGTCTTGAACGCCGCCCTGCGTGACCTGAAGGACCTGCCGACGGTCAAGGCCCAGAAGGAACCGATTAAGTTCCTCGGCGAGGAGGTGCAGGTGAACGCCCCGGACGGGTCCGAGGTCATCCGCATCACCGTGGCGTCGCACAACCCGGCCGACGCCAACAAGATCGTCAACGCCGTCCAAAAGGCGTTCCTCGCGGAGGTGGTGCAGAAGGAGGTGGCGACGAAGCAGTACCGGTTCAAGCAGTCCGAACTCGCCATGCAGGACATGCACAAGGCGCTGCAGAACCTCAGCCGCCGCCCCGACCTGGCCGCCAAGAACCCGACGCCCGGCGACGCCGTCGTCCCGGTGCAGGCCGTGGACGGCGCCCCCGCCCCGCTGCCGCAGGGCGTCGCGCCCGCCGCCACCGCGCCGCCGCCCGTGTCCGGGCTCGAACTCCTCTTCCGGGTCGACCCGCGGTCGCTGGTCGCCCGCTTCGCCGCGCTCCAGACCGAGGTCGAGCGGACGCTGCCGGTCGAGATTCACGGGGGGAAGGCGCGGATGCGCGAGCTCGAGGGGCAGATCGAGGCGCTGAAGAAGGCGCCGATCGACCCCGCCACCATGGCCGCGGTGGACGACGACGCCGACGTGCGGGCGCAGGCGGCGAAGGTGGCGCGGGCGAAGTCCACCTACGACTTCGCCGCCAGCGCCGGCCGGCCGGACGCCCCGGACGTGGTGAACCTCCGCCGGGCATGGGAGGGGCAGACCGCCCGACTGGCCGAGGTCCGCCGCGACAAGGCGAGTGTCCTCGAGGGCGGCAAGCGGGTCGTCGAGATCAAGCTGCTGCTCAACGAGTGGACGACGGTGAAGAATCAGGTGGCCCGGTACGAGACGCAGCTCGTGACCGCCCGGGCGAGCATGGCGGCCGTCGAGCGGTTGCTCAACAACCTGCCGCAGCAGCCCGACGTCGTCCGCACCGACGGCCGGGTCGAGGCCGGGGCGGCGGTGTACAGCCCGGCCGACACGGACCTGCGCTCTCGCGACGGTATGTACGCCCGGCTCGTCTCCCAGCACGAGGCGCTCAAGCTCGACCTCCTCGCCGGACAGCGCATCCAGCTCCTCCAGCCGGGCTCCAGCCCGACGCAGAAGGACATCAAGAAGCAGGTGCTCGGGACCGTCGCCGGCGGCCTGTTCGGCTACCTCCTCGTCGCCCTCGGCGTGGTCGCGTTCGAGACAGTCAGCCGGCGCGTCAGCTCCCTCGCGGACCTGAAGACGATCGGCCCGGTGTCGGTCGTCGGCGTCATCCCCGGCCTGCCGACCGACGCCACCGGCCGCGACCCGGCCCGCCGCGCCGCCGCGAACGAGGCGATCGACAAGCTGCGGGCCTACGTGGCGCAGACGTGGCTGAGCCGCGGGGCGACGTGCGTGGCGGTGACGAGCCCGCTCGGCGACGAGGGGAAGGCGTTCACCGCGTTCGGCCTCGCCAGCTCGCTCGCCCAGGCCGGCTACAAAACGCTCCTCGCCGACTTCGACCTCCGCGAGCCGGCGCTGCACGTCTACGCCGGGGTGCCGAACGGCGTCGGCGCCTGCGAGGTGCTGCGCGGCGAGACCGACGCGCGGTCCGCCGTGGTGACGCT
>DASPHQ010000171.1:0-8258 GCA_035629595.1 Urbifossiella sp.
GCAGTATGCTCAGGCAAACCTGCGCGTTGATCTTTCCTTGGAGGCCGGAGAAGTCGGGACGGCACGGCCGCTGCGAGACTACCAGGTCGGGCGGGTGTTACTCACGTCGCTGATGCTCGGTATGGTACACGATGCGCCCGCCTGGGCGCCGTGGATCAATACCCGGCCATTGAATGCGCCCATCGTCACGGACGCAAGCGGAAGTACCACTCTCTGGTTCGCCGTGAATCCTCACCCGCACCTCGCGGGCGTGCACTTCAGCCCCGAAGATGGCAAGGCCAATGCCCCCGTCGTTGCGCTCTACGACGTGGCCGGTGATCCACACTGGGTCATCCGGGATGAGCAGAGAGGAATGCTCGCGCCAGACCACTGGTGGATCCGGCTGCGTCTCGTGGAGCGGACGGACCATCGCTGACCCGCGGGAAGCGCGAGCGAGGGATCGATGCGCACACCTCCCGGCGGCTGGCAGGCCGGGCTCAATCAATGAACTCGTTCGGCCTGCGGTCAGCCAGCCTGTCCCGGCCGTCCTCGGAGAAGAGCCAGTCGAGTCCACCGGCCCCCACCAGCACGTCAGGCTCATCATCACCAAACACAGTCAGTCCTTTTCGCAGGAGCGGGACTCCCTCGCCTTCCCGCAACCTGCGGACCCCGCCAGCGTACTCCTCCGACACCCAGACCCCCAGGAGGGCTGACAGGGCTGCCTCGTCGGCGTCGTAGGCGGTGGTTCCCCCGATGAAGATGTCGTTTCCGCCGTTCCCTACCAGCATGTCGCTCCCGACGCCGCCGACAAGTATGTTGCGGCCATTCCCGCCGTTCAGTGTGTCGTTCCCGCTCCCGCCGAGTAGGATGCTCGGCCCGCCGCCGGCCGCCAGGAGGTCGTCCCCGGCCCCACCGTCGAGGATCGTCACCTTCTTCACCCCGCCGGCGACCGTTGCGATGTCTCGTCCGCCGCCGAGAAGGACATGGATCCGCTCGATCCCGGCCGAGTCGTAGACCGCGAACCCGTTGGGTAGGAAGGACGAGTGGACCTTGATCCGTCCGTTGCCTTGCTCATTCACGTGCACGTGGTCGCTGCCCTCGGTCCCCACGACGCGCAACACGCCGCCCGTCACTCCGGCCCCGGCGGCATTCCGCCATTCGGTGGGGACGGTCAGCCTCCCCTCGACGATCACCCGGTTCGTTCCGCCCGCGCCGTCCACCACGAGGCGCTCCACCGCCCGGCTGAAGCGGACGGTCTGGCTCCCTAACGCCACTTGCCCCTCGGACAGCACCAATGTGTCGTCACCGGGCGTACCGGTGATGGTCACGGCGTCGGCCCCGTCGTCCGGCCCCCCGCTGTCCGCGACCGTCACCCCGCCGGCGAGGTTCCCGATGTTGATCGTGTAGTCGTCTGATCCTCCCCGGCCGTCCAGCAGCAGCCCGTGAGCCCCCGTCGCGTTCACGACGAACGTGTCGGTCCCCGCCCCGCCGAGGAGCGTCGTCTGGCTTCCGTTGACGACGAACAAGTCGTTGCCGCCGCCGCCCACGACAGTCAACTGCATGCTGCCGACGGTGATCGGCACGCCGTTGATCGTCACGCTGCGGACGGTCGTGACGATCGTGTCGTCCCCGCTGGTGCCGATGATGTGCAGACTGTCGGCCAAGACCCCGCCGCCGCGCACGTCCACCGGGACGCCGGGGCGTATCAGGGTCACGCTATCGATGCCGCCGAAGCCCGTCTCGATACGGATGCTGAGCACCTTGGACGCGTCGAATACGGTCACGAGCTCGTCGGTCGGCCCGGTGCCCGGCACGTCGGCTCCGATATCCACCCGCACCTCAATCGCGTCGCCGTTGGACAGGATGCTGACGATGTCGTCGCCGACGCTTCCCCGGACTAGGAGCTCCCCGGAGTTCTGGTTCAGGAGGCTGTAGAACGTGCCGAAGGTTTCGGGCATCGTGATCGAATACCCATACACGTCCTTGAGAAGGAGGGCATCCAGGTTGGATGGAAGGTACCGGGTCCCCCGTTCGAAGACCGCGTTCCCGCTGTCCTCGGCGCCGGACACGGTGATGCCGTTGAACGTGAGACTCGCTTCGTCCCGACGAACCCCCGCGGTGTGGACGGGTAAGAGGAGATCCTGGCCGTTGGGCGGCGGCCCGCCGTTGTTGCTGGTCAGCAGGGCGTCGACCGAGCTGCCTTGGAAGACCCAAAAGGTACCCCGGCTGTCCCCCGTGACCGGGTGTCTCCCCTCGGCATCGTCAGCGACACCGGTGTCCGTGATCGTAAACGGACCGCCGCCGGGGTTGCGACCGTTGATCCCATCCCTCGTCGGGTCGAGGTCCCTTACCAGCACCAGGCCGGTGGTCGGGGAGAGGCCCAAGAGGTGGGTCATCTCAAGCACGGCCACCGTGAAGAGGTCCAGAGTCGCATCCCCGCGTCGGCCGGCGAACGCGTTCGCGATGCTCGCCGTGAATTCCGACGAGTCCTCGGGGGTGGGATCGATGAACCACCCGTTGACCAAGTCACCGGCAGACCCACTGCCATCACCACCCCCGATGCCCAGACGGCCCCGGCGCGGCATGCCTCGGTCGTCCACCTCCTCCGGATCGATCCGCTCGTTCCCGTTCTGGTCGTGTGTCGCCTCACCACCGAAGGCAGGGTCGACGGGGTCGGACGGTCCGGCGACGACGTCCAGTACAAACGTGTCCGGACCGGTGGCGTAGTTAAAGCTGGTAATGACCCGCGCCCACGCCTTGATCGCCGCGTCCACGACCCTGCGCACCGTCGGGGCGCGCGCCCCGAATACCGTGTCGAATCCGTCCTGCGACCCCCCGCGGTTTCGCCAGTAGATGCGAACCCCGTCCGGGACGACGACGACCGCCCGCTGGGCGGACGCGCTCAGCCCGTCTCCCGGGCGATCGCCATCGCCGTCGATCGCCGCGACGGTGATGTCATAGGTCCCGGGGCCATACGTCTCGAGGCTGATGCCCCCGCTCGCGGCGGCGGGGTCGGTGCTGTTGAAGACGACCTCCGGCCCGTTGCCGGTGTCACGCGTGACGACAACCGAGAGGAAGGTGAAGCCGGAGGCGTCCACCACGCTCCAGGAGAACGACTGCGCCTGCGAATCGCTCTCCGTGCCGAGTGAACCGCCCAGGGTGATGTCAGGGGGCGCGCTGTCGTCGTCGGTCACCGTGGCTGTCCTGGTTACCGTCCGCGTCGCCCCGCCTGCATCAGACGCCGTAACGGTGATCAGGAACTCGCCGAGGCCAAAAGCATTCAGTCTGAACTGTCCTGCCGCCGCGGTGCTGGTGTAGATCGCCGCCCCATCGTGCAAGACCTCCACCCACACGGCATTCAGGTCATCGTCCGGGTCGGTCACCTCCCACAGGAAGACGTGTTCCCGCCCGTCGTCCTGCTCCCCGACTGCTCCGCCGAGCTGAATCGCCGGCGGCTGCTTGAGTCGCGTGGCGGCAACGTTGTTGCTCTCGTCGCCCTCCTCGAGGAGCCCGGCCGGGTCGGCGACGACGAGGACGAACGGCCTTGCCGGGTCGAAGGCGAGGGGGCCGGCGAGGTGGAAGGCGCCCGCATCCCCGGCCGTGAGGAACTGAGCGGCAATCTGGTCATCCCCGGCATCGAAGGATTCGTCCGCCGAGCGGTAGAGGCCGACCTCGAAGAGGCCGGGGGTGCCCACGGTCGCGTATTCGTACTCGAAGGAGGTGTGCGACACCTGCGTGACCGCGGACACAATGATGTCAAATCGGGTAGGCGCGTCGCCCTCGTACCGGACCACCACGCCGTCGCCGCCCGCCTGCCCGGCGGCGACGAGCCGGCCGTCCGCTTGGAGGGCGAGCGCCCTCACCGCGTCGCTGCCCGTCCCGAAATCCGTCGTCACCTTCCCCGCCGCGCCGAACGAGGCGTCCGCCTCCCCGGTCACGGTGAGCCGGAGTACGGCCGCGTCAGACTGCCCGCCCGGGGTCGACGTCGAGCCGGCCAGGATGATCTTGCCGTCGCTCTGGACCACCACCCTCGCGGCGGAATCGGCGTTGCCGCCGAAGTCGACGCTCCGCCAGCCGTCGTAGTCGAAGGACCCGTCCAGGCTCCCGGTCGGGGTGAACACGGCGGCCATGAAATCGCCGGGCAGGTGCCCCCCGGAGAAGGAGTCGAACGCCACCGACCCGGCGGCCACGATCCGCCCGTCGGACAGGACCGCGAGGTCGGTGATCCCCTCGGCCGAGTTGTCGAAGAAGACGTTCCCGGCCTGCAGGTTCGTCTTGCCGTTGGCAAAGGACGGGTCGAGAGCCCCCCACGGCTCGTACCGGAGCAGCGCCAGATCCGGGTCGTTGCGGCTGGAACCGGGAAAGAAGCGGCTCGACACCCCGCCCACCAGGATCCGCCCGTCGCTCTGGATCGTCACTGCTTCGGCCACGTCATGATGGCGGGTCCCGAAGTTGAAGACGGCGATCCCGCCGGCGGCGAAGCCGGGGTCCAGCACGCCCGTCGACGAGTACAGCACGGTGACGAAGTCGGAGGTCGGGACGCCGGCGTTGTTGGCGTACCCGACGCCGACGACCGCCCCGTCTTCCCGGACGGCGAGATCCAGAATGGCGTCGTGCCCGGGGGAGACATCGGTCACCACCCGCCCGGCCGTGCCGAACGTCCCGTCCGGCGTGCCGTCGGGGTTGAGTCGGACGACGGCCAGGGCCAGGCTGCCGAGCCTCGTGTGCCCTCCGACGACGATCCGCCCCTCGCTGTCGATGGAGACCGCGTTCGCCCCCTCCTCCACGGCGGACCCGAGGTCGAGGGTGACAAACCCGGACCGGGGTGAGCCGGGGCCGGCCGTGGTCGGCCCGAACCCGGTGCTCGGGTCGCTGTCGAGCGCGCCGGCGGAGGTGAGCCGGAAGACCAGGAAGTCACCGCGGCCGGCGGGATCCGTGTGGGTTCCGACTGCGACCACCTTCCCGTCAGCCTGGAGTGCGATGTCGCCGACGCTCTCGGCACCCGGTGCGAGGGGGGGAGTGGCCCTGCCGTCGTCCCCGAACATGACATCCAGAGCCCCCGCGGCCGGGACGGACCTGTCTTCCAACTCCTCCACTCGGAGGCGCGGTCGGTCGCCGTTCCCGCGGTGGTCGCGCGCGCTCATGACGTGATCCCTTCCACCGGCCTGCCCAACCGGCTCAGAAAGCCGGGAAAGCCCGCCGGTAATCTCGTTCGCCAGCACCCCGCGGATTAACACTCGAGCGCCGGCCTCTTTCCCCATACCCCGGTACACGAAAACCCCACCCGCCGGGTCCCGGCGGGTGGGTCGGGCGTCGGAGGGGATTCCGCCGTCGATTGCGATGCCGGTCGAGCGACCCGGCGTTCCCTTAAGGACGCTTCCAGGCCGATTCCGTGTACACCCGCTGGACGCCGAAGCGGTCCCGGTAGGTCAGGCGGCCCTTCACCCCGATCGCTGCAGTCGTCCCACTGTTTCCCTGGAACCAAGTGTACGACCCGCCCCAGGACAGGCCGCCCGGGCCCGTCCGGGACGCCGGGACGGCCACGACCGTGCCGTCGATCCGCCAGACCAGCATCTCGACCTTCATGAAGGTCTCGCCGGTCCCGAGGAAGATGTTCCCGGTGCCGGTGATCACGCGAGCTCCCGCGGTGGGGTAGCTGACTCTGGCGGACGTGGTGGAAATCGCCCCGGCCTTGGCCGGGGCGGCGGACGCGGCGAGGGCCGCGACACATACCGCGGGAACCAGGACACTGAACCGACTCATGCCGATCTCCCGTTCTGGCTGACGGACGATGCAGGAGGATTGCGATCAGGCCACCCGTCTTGCCGCTCGTCAGCACCGCGGCAGTACCCCCACATGCCGCTCATCCGAGATCGTCTCAACAATTCGGCCGGTTATTCCTCTTTTAAGGAGCGCGCCTGGGATGTGTTCTCGGCTGCCAGGCGCCGCCCGGAAGGCGGCTTGCATCTGGGGGTGAGTTCCGCCACGATGGTGCTGTGGAGATTGAAAAATCCCCTACGGACCCCGGCGCGCGATCAAGCGACACGACCGACCCGGGGCGGAAGTCGGCCCTGCCAGCCAATCGGCGGGCCGAACTGTTGCCGCCGTCCTTCGACGCCACGACCGTATTCTGGCTACCTGATGCGGGGGCGCCGCCGCCGCACGACGGCCTGGTGAAGGATTACTGCCACGGCGAATTGCCCCCCGACGTGCGGCACGACGTTGCCATCCTGATCACCAACTACCGCGCCTGGTATGACACCTTCCTCCGCGTGTCGGCCCTCCCGGGCCGGTGACCTCACTTCCTCCTGGCGAATAGTGCCCAAGGGATCGATAAATACGACCGCGGCAGCCGCTTCTGGAGGAAGTCCCTGACTTTGACCAGCTTTTTATACTGGTTGGCGCGCGAATTCCCCTGACCGCCGGGAGTGGCCTGCGCGCGGTCGTAGGTGTGGGCCAAGAAGAGTTTGTGCATTGCCTTCGGCAGCAGTAGGAGTGTGCGGCCGATCTTCCTGCGGGCGTCCCGCGCCTCGGCCTCGGCCTCCCGGACTTCGGCCTCGTCGCCGGCCGGGGGTTCACGCGAGGCCACCCCTTCGAGGGGCGTCTCGCCGACGCTCCGCCGGGTCAGTTCTTTCCGCGCACCTTTCAGCCCCAACCGCCGCGCAATCTCCCGAAGGACCATCAACACCTCGTCGCGGTTCTGGCCGAGGGAAGGCATTTCGAGGGCGATGACGAACACGTCCTGCACCAAGTCGGGTAGCGAGCGCGTCAGGATCTGATCCCCGCCGTAATGGCGGATCACCGCGCCGACGGCGCCGCTTCCGTACGCGTCGTGCACCGCACCGATCGCCGCCCCGGCCAGCGTCCGGGTGACTTTCTCGTCGGCGGCGAACTCAGCGAGAAGGGCACGGTAGTCAACGAGCGGTTGTCCCGCGGTCGGAGTCAATTCCTCAAGGTGCATCGCAGGATCCTCCTGGGTGGCCCGGCCGTACGGGCATGGACGCGGAGTAGGATCAGCCGACGGTTCAACTTCGGACGGTCACCTGGGCGATCAGGTCGGCCGAGTTCTGAGTGTGGAACCCCTCGTCGGTGTACAGCGCGAACGCCTCGCGACGCATCGATCGGTCCACGGTCAGGCCCAAGTAGCCCTTGTGGGCGATCTGGATCGCCACTGGGTTGACCGCCATGTGTTCCAGCTTCTCGGTAAACTCGTGGAACCGGTTGAGGTGCCGCACCTCCAGTTCCCGGAGGACATCAGACACGTTAACGCGACGGACAGGCTCGTCTACGTCACGCTTCAACGTGCAAAGCAAAGCCGCTCTGCTGGATTGAGCATCTTCAATTCCTCGGTATTGCGCCGAGACGAACCGAGCGGGCTGATCAATGCCAGAGACGGCTACGGATCAATGCACACCAATAGGAAGTTTGAGGTTTGAGTCGCAACCCTGCTCCACAAGCTGACCGACATCCTGACCATCGCCCTATGCGCGGTCATCGCCGGGGCCGTGGGGTGGGAGTAGGTGGCCGAGTACGGCCGGAGCAAGGAGGCGTTCGTCCGCCGGCTACTGGACCTGCCCAACGGCATCCCGAGCCACGACACCTTCAACCGGGTGTTCGCCCGGCTCGACCCGGACGCATTCGCCGCCGGCTTCGGGCGGTGGATGGCCGCCGCCTGCGAGGGGACCGGGCTGACCCCGATCGCGTTCGGGTGCCAGGTCGAGATCGCCAAGCAGGTCCGCACCCAGGGCGGGGACTACCTGCTGGCGATCCAGGGGAGCCAGCCGACCCTGCACGAGGCCGTCACGGCGGTGTTCGAGCGGGCGTCCGCGGGGGACTTCGCCGGGGTGGCGTACGACGTGCACGAGTCGGTCGAGGACGCGCACGGGCGGCACGAGGAGCGGTACGTCACAGCCATCTACAACCCCGAGGGACTGCCGGCCGACTGGCCGGACGTGGCCGCGGTGGTGCTCGTCGGCCGGGAACGGGAGGTGGCGGGCGTGAACACCAGCACGGCCCACTTCTGCGTCATCGGCCACCGCGGCACGGCGGCCGCGTTGGGCCGGTTGGTCCGCGGCCACTGGGGCATCGAGACCCGCGGGCGGACGATCCGACCGATCGATCGGTTCGCCACCGCCTCCCGGACCAGCGGCCACAGCGGCTCGGCCGGCTGCAACTCCGGCGTGCATGGTGGCTGGAAGTGCGGGACTACGTCGACCGGCACCACCAGCGCTGCGGGCGGCCGGCCGATTCTTCAGCGCCGCCAGCAACTCCGCTCGCTG